>NZ_AZSV01000006.1:0-108796 GCF_000582595.1 Pseudomonas sp. BAY1663 | reverse complement strand
CAGCGCCGGACCCTGCGGCAGCGCGGCGGAAACCTGCGCGGCCAGCGCTTCGGCCTCCTCGCGGGAAAGGTCGCCGACCAGCGCGATCACCGCATTGCCGGCCGCGTAGGCGCGGGCGTGGAAGGCGCGCAGCTGCTCGACGCCGATCGCCGGGATCGACTCCGGCGTGCCTTCGCTGGGATGGGCATAGGGGTGTTCGCCGTAGAGCTGGGCGAACAGCTCCAGGCTGGCCAGCTTGCCGGGGTTCTGCTTCTGGAATTCGAAGCCGGCCAGCAGCTGGTTCTTGATCCGCTGCAGCGAGTCCTCGGGGAAGCTCGGCTGGCCGACCACCTGGCCGAACAGTTCCAGCGCCGGCTCGCGCTTGTCGGGGGCGCTCAGGCTGCGCAGGCTGGCCACCGCCATGTCGCGGTAGGAGCCGTTGCCGAAGTCCGCGCCGAGGCCTTCGAAGCCACGGGCGATGGCGCTGACGTCCTTGCCTTCGACACCCTCGTTGAGCATGGCGTTGGTCAGCAGCGCCAGCCCGGGTACGTCGCCGTCCTGGCTGCTGCCGGCGGCGAAGGTCAGGCGCAGGTCGAACATCGGCAATTCGCGGGCCTCGACGAACAGCACCTTGGCGCCTTCGGCGGTCTGCCAGCTCTGGATGTCCAGGCTGCGCCGCGCCAGCGGCTGGTCGCCCAGCTCGGCCAGCGACTCCAGGCGCGGCTTCCTGGCCCCTTCGGTCGCTACGGCGGGCTGGCTGGCTTCGCGGGCCACGTCCTGCTCGACCGGCTGGCCGGGCTGCGGCAGGACGCTGGAGCCATCATCGCAGCCCGCCAGGCCGAAACCGATCGCCAGCAACAGGCCGAACAGGCCATGGCGCAGGGCTTTGGATTCACTCATCACGGGCTTCCTCGGGCAGAACATGGGCGACGCTCAGGCGCGTGCGGGTGAAATAGCTGCGGGCGGCCTGCTGGATGTCCTCGGGCGTGACGGCTTCGAGTGCCGCCAGCTCTTCGTCCATCAGCCGCCAGGACAGGCCGACGGTCTCCAGCTTGCCGATGGTGGTGGCCTGCTGGGTGATGGAGTCGCGCTCGTAGACCAGCCCGGCGATGACCTGGGCGCGTACGCGCTCCAGTTCGTCCGCCGAAGGCGGCGCCTGCTTGAGGCGTCCAGCTCCCGCCAGAGGCCGGCTTCGACCTCCTCCAGGGTGCGGCCCTTCTGTTGGTTCGGCGCGGCGCTCAAGACGAACAGGCTGTCGCCGCGGGCGTAGGCGTCGTACCAGGCCGAGGCGCTGGTCACCAGTTCCTCGCCGCGCTCCAGGCGCTCCGGCAGGCGGGCGCTGTAGCCACCGTCGAGCAGCGCGGAGATCAGCCGCAGCGCGTGCACCTGGCGGGCGTTCTCTTCGGTGGCCAGGCTCGGCACGTTGAAGGCCATCAGCAGGGTCGGCAGTTGGGTCTTCACGTGCAGTTCGAGGCGGCGCTCGCCGGGTTCGTCCAGTTCCAGCGGGCGCTTGGCCGTCGGCACGGCGCGTTGTTCGATGCCGCCGAAGAAGCGCTCGGCCAGGCCACGGACTTCATCGAGCGAAACGTCGCCGACTACCACCAGGGTGGCGTTGTTCGGCGCGTACCAGCGCTCGTACCAGGCACGCAGCTCGTCGGCCTGCATGCGGTTGAGGTCGTCCATCCAGCCGATGGTCGGGTTGCGGTAGCCACTGGCGGGGTAGGCGATGGTCTTGAAGCGCTCGTAGGCCAGCGAACTGGGCTTGTCGTCGGTGCGCAGGCGGCGCTCTTCCTTGATCACTTCGATCTCGCGGGCGAACTCGTCTGGCGGCAGCTTGAGGCTGGCCAGGCGATCGGCCTCCAGCTCGAAGGCCACTGCCAGGCGATCGCGCGCCAGCACCTGGTAATAGGCGGTGTAGTCGTCGCTGGTGAAGGCATTCTCCTCGGCGCCGAGCTCGCGCAGGATGCGCGAGGCCTCGCCGGCGTCGAGCTTGCGGCTGCCCTTGAACATCATGTGCTCGAGGGCATGGGACAGGCCGGTCTGGCCCGGCGTCTCGTAGCTGGAACCGACCTTGTACCAGAGTTGGGAAACCACTACGGGCGCGCGATGGTCCTCGCGCACGATGACCTTCAGGCCGTTGTCGAGAAAGAACTCGTGGGTCGGCTGGCTGTCTGCCGCAGCCAGTAGCGGCAGATACAGGGCTCCGAGCAGCAGGGCGGCGGCGCGGCGTAACGTCAGGGGCATAGTCGGGACTCGTCCAGGTTGGTGCCCGCCCCGGCAGGTTGGCAGGGCGGCGACACGGCAGCCATGGTAATGGCCTGCGCGGGTCAGGCAAAGCCGGGGGTATTCGCACGCCCTGCTCGGTCGCAGCGCCGTGCTTAGCGCACCTGCTTGGCGAGGTGCTAGGATAGGGCCCATTTTGAGGTCGGCAGCCTGGCTGTCGGCGTTTCGCACCCTTGAGAATACCTTCTCCATGTTTGGTTCCAACGACGACAAGAAGACGCCGGCCGAGCCCGGCGAGAAGAAAGGCCTGTTCGGCTGGCTGCGCAAGAAGCCGCAGCAACCGGCGGCCGAACAGCCTGCCGCCGAGCCGCAGGAAGACAGCCTGCCGCTCGCCGAACGGTCCGGGGACGAGATCGAGCAGCCCACGGCAGCTACGCCCGGGGCCTTGCCCGAGCGCCCGGTCGATGCTGAACTGACGCCAGAGCCAGAGCCAGAGCCAGAGCCAGAGCCAGAGCCAGAGCCAGAGCCAGAGCCAGAGCCAGAGCCAGAGCCAGAGCCGGTCGCTGTGCCTGTCGTGGCCGAAACAGCGGCTGCCGAGCCGGCCAGGCTGGGCTTCTTCGCCCGCCTGCGCCAGGGCCTGTCCAAGACCAGTGCCAGCATCGGCGAGGGCATGGCCAGCCTGTTCCTCGGCAAGAAGGCCATCGACGACGACTTGCTCGACGAACTGGAGACCCGTCTGCTGACCGCCGACGTCGGCGTCGAGGCGACATCGGCGATCATGCAGAACCTCACCCGGCGCGTCTCGCGCAAGGAACTGGCCGACAGCGGCGCGCTCTATACCGCGCTGCAGGAAGAACTCAGCGGCCTGCTCAAGCCGGTCGAGCAACCGCTGGTGATCGATAGTGGCAAGCGCCCCTACGTGATCCTGGTGGTCGGCGTGAACGGCGTCGGCAAGACCACCACCATCGGCAAGCTGGCCAGGAAGCTGCAGCTCGACGGCAAGAAGGTCATGCTCGCCGCCGGCGACACCTTCCGCGCCGCGGCGGTGGAGCAGCTGCAGGTGTGGGGCGAGCGCAACGGCATCCCGGTGATCGCCCAGCACACCGGCGCCGATTCCGCCTCGGTGATCTTCGATGCGGTGCAGGCGGCCAAGGCGCGCGGCATCGACGTGCTGATCGCCGATACCGCCGGTCGCCTGCACACCAAGGACAACCTGATGGAGGAGCTGAAGAAGGTTCGTCGGGTGATCGGCAAGCTGGACGAGAGCGCGCCGCACGAAGTGCTGCTGGTGCTCGACGCCGGCACCGGGCAGAACGCGATCAACCAGACCCGCCAGTTCAACCAGGCGGTCGAACTCACCGGCCTGGCGCTGACCAAGCTCGACGGCACCGCCAAGGGCGGCGTGATCTTCGCCCTGGCCAAGCAGTTCGGCACGCCGATCCGTTTCATCGGCGTCGGCGAGGGCATCGACGACCTGCGCCCCTTCGAGGCCGATGCCTTCGTCAAGGCGCTGTTCGCCCGGCAGGACGGCGCATGATCCGTTTCGAACAGGTCGGCAAGCGCTACCCCAACGGCCATGTCGGGCTGCACGAGCTGTCCTTCCAGGTCCGGCGTGGCGAGTTCCTCTTCGTCACCGGCCATTCCGGCGCCGGCAAGAGCACCCTGCTGCGCCTGTTGCTGGCGATGGAGCGGCCCACCAGCGGCAAGCTGCTGCTGGCCGGGCAGGACCTGTCGCGCATCACCAATGCGCAGATTCCCTTCCTGCGCCGGCAGATCGGCGTGGTGTTCCAGAACCACCAGCTGCTGTTCGATCGCACCGTGTTCGACAACGTCGCCCTGCCGCTGCAGATCCTCGGGCTGAACAAACGCGAGATCGGCCAGCGGGTGATGACGGCGCTGGAGCGGGTCAGCCTCAAGGACAAGGCGCTGCAGTACCCGGCGGACCTGTCCACCGGCCAGCAGCAGCGCGTCGGCATCGCCCGCGCCGTGGTGCACCGGCCGGCGCTGCTGCTGGCCGACGAGCCCACCGGCAACCTCGATCCGCGCCTGGCCGCTGAGATCATGGGGGTTTTCGAAGACATCAACCGCCTGGGCACCACCGTGCTGATCGCCAGTCACGACTTGGCGCTGATCGCCCGCATGCGCCACCGCATGCTGACCTTGCAGCGTGGCCGCCTGATCGGCGATGGGGAGGCCGGCTGATGAGCGCCGAACGCAAGTCCGATTCGAACAAGAGCACCGCCGAACGCGTTGGCGGTGCGCTGAAGAAGCCCGCGCAGCACGGCGTCGACGAGCCGGAATTCAAGGTGCTGTTCCACGCCTGGCTGGAAAGCCACCGCGCCAGCCTGGTCGACAGCGTCAGCCGGTTGCTCAAGCAGCCGATCGGCAGCTTCTTCACCTGCCTGGTGATGGCCGTCGCGCTGAGCCTGCCGATGGGCCTCGCCCTGCTGCTGGACAACGTCGAACGGCTCGGTGGCTCCTGGCAGCGCGCCGCGCAGATCTCGCTGTTCATGCAGCTGGAGGTGGATGCCGCGGCAGGGGCGGAGCTGCGCGACGAAGTTGCCGCCATGCCCGACGTGGCCGAGGCGCAATGGATCAGCCGCGAGCAGGCGCTGGAGGAATTCCAACAGCTTTCCGGACTCGGCGAGGCGCTCAAGGAGCTGCCGGAAAACCCGCTGCCCGGGGTGATCCTGGTGACGCCCGAGGAGGTCGACAAGGACAAGCTGGAGGCGCTGCGCCAGCAACTGGCCGGGCTGCCGGGCGTGCAGCAGGCGCAGCTGGACCTGCTCTGGGTCGAGCGGCTGACGGCGATCCTCAAGCTCGGCGACCGCTTCGTCTTCGGCCTCACGCTGTTGCTGGTGGCCACGCTGCTGCTGGTGATCGGCAACACCATCCGCCTGCATATCGAGAACCGCCGCACCGAGATCGAGGTGGTCAAGCTGGTGGGCGGCACCGACGGCTACGTGCGCCGGCCGTTCCTCTACATGGGCGCGCTCTACGGCCTCGGCGCCGGGCTGATCGCCTGGCTGCTGCTGGCCTACGGGCTGGGCTGGCTGAACGAGGCGGTGGTGCGCCTGGCCGGGCTCTACGGCAGCGATTTCGGCCTGGGAGGCGTGCCGGCGGGCGATGGCCTGTCGCTGGTGGTCGGGGCCGTGCTGCTCGGCTACATCGGTGCCTGGCTGGCCGTCGCAAGGCACCTGAGTGAGCTGGCGCCTAGATAAAAAATCCTTATAAAACAGTAGCTTGGTTATGCTGTAAGGGAACTTTTCCATAGGCTTGCAGTCTGTTGCGGCAATGCTAAACTGCTGCAGCTTCATCACTGGAGGTACTGCATGACTACTACTCTGCAACCTGTTCAAGCACTCGTCCCGGGAGCCAATCTCGAGGCCTACGTGCAGACCGTGAACAGCCTCCCGCTGCTCACCGTCGAGCAGGAGCGCGAGCTGGCCGAGCGCCTCTTCTATCAGCAGGATCTCGAAGCCGCCCGGCAGATGGTGCTGGCGCACCTGCGTTTCGTCGTCCACATCGCGCGCAGCTACTCCGGCTACGGGCTGGCCCAGGCCGACCTGATCCAGGAAGGCAACGTCGGCCTGATGAAGGCAGTCAAGCGCTTCAACCCCGAGATGGGCGTGCGCCTGGTGTCCTTCGCGGTGCATTGGATCCGCGCCGAGATCCACGAATTCATCCTGCGCAACTGGCGCATCGTCAAGGTCGCCACCACCAAGGCGCAGCGCAAGCTGTTCTTCAACCTGCGCAGCCAGAAGAAGCGCCTGGCCTGGCTGAACAACGACGAAGTGACCGCCGTGGCCGACAGCCTGGGCGTCGAACCGCACGAAGTGCGCGAGATGGAAAGCCGCCTGACCGGCCACGACATGGCCTTCGATCCGGCCGCCGATGCCGACGACGACAGCGCCTACCAGTCGCCGGCGCACTACCTGGAAGATCATCGCTACGACCCGGCGCGCCAGCTGGAAGACGCCGACTGGAGCGACAGCTCCAGCTCCAGCCTGCACGAGGCGCTGGAAGGCCTGGACGAGCGCAGCCGCGACATCCTGCAGCAGCGCTGGCTGAGCGAGGACAAGGCGACCCTGCACGACCTGGCGGCCAAGTACAACGTCTCGGCCGAGCGGATTCGCCAGCTGGAAAAGAACGCAATGAACAAGCTCAAGGGTTGGATACAGGCCTGAAGCCCGTAGTCGCACCGAGAATCGCGGGATGGTTGGCGCCTCCCGCGATTTTTTTTGCGGAGCCAGCCATGCCTACGCCCTGAGAGCCTGTTCACGATCTAGCGAGCTAGAGACCTGCAAGGCGCAACGACCAACGGGAGTAACAGCCAAAGGCTGGCCCGAAGGGTGAGCGCCAGCGAATCAAACAGGCGAGGAAGCGGAGTTTACTGGTGTAAATGAGCATGACTCACTTCGTTCGCCCTTCGGGCCGCGCTAAAGCGCGTTAGCCGCAAGCGGCTTGCCGAGCCTGTTTTTAACGCCGCAGGGCCGACGCGCAGCAGATCGTGAACAGGTTCTGAAGCCTCGCCAGACACGGGTGGGCTGGGTGGCATTGCGCTTCGATCCATCGGATACCGCCCTGTCACCTTTGGTGGGCTGAGGCCCACCTTAGCGAGGCCGGCTATCTACACAAGCCCCGCACGATCTCCTGTAGGAGCGAGCCATGCTCGCGATGCTCCTGCGTGGCCGGTATTCGTGGGCATGGCCCGCTCCTACGGGCTCCGGGCGATTTGCGCGTTGCTTCAGGCGCTGCGCCGGGCGCTTTCCAAGGCCTGGTCGAGCGCCGCCAGCAGTTGCGCATTGGTGATCGGCTTGTGCAGCCAGATGACTTGCTCCGGGAATAGCGCCTCGTCGAATTGATGGGCGGCGGAGATGACGATGATCGGCAGGCCCTGCATCGCCGGCTTGTCGCGCAGTTCCTCGATCAGCTGGACGCCGCTGCCATCGGGCAGGTGCAGGTCCAGTGTCATCGCCTCGTAGTGCCCGCTGGCGAGCTTCTCGCGGGCCTGGTGCAGGCTTTGCACGCGATCTGCGGCATAACCACCTTCGCGCAGCATCAGGTGCAGCAGGCGGCCGGTGTCCGGTTCGTCCTCCACCACCAGGATGCGCGGCAGTTCCTCGCGGCTTTCCACTTCGCCGGAAGGCGTCTGGACCGGCAGCTCGCACCAGAAGGTAGTGCCCTGGCCTGGCTCGCAGTAGAAGCCGACGCTGCCGCCCATGCGTTCGATCAGTTCCTTGGTGATGGCCAAGCCCAGTCCCGTGCCGGATTTCTGCCGGCTGTCGGAGGCGTCCGCCTGGGCGAATTTCTCGAATACGCGCGCACGGAAGGCTTCCGGGATGCCCGGCCCCTGATCGGTGACGCTGATGCGCACCCGCGAGCCGTGCAGGCTGCTGTGCACTTTGATCTCGCCGCCTTCTGGGGTGAACTTGATGGCATTGGAGAGAAAGTTGCCGAGTACCTGCTGCAGGCGCAGGCCGTCGACCCAGACCAGCACGTCCGCCGGGTGCTCCAGCGTACAGTGCACGCCGTGCTGCTCGCAGAACCCCTGATTGCTCGCCAGGGCCTCTTCGAGCAGGCGGCCGAGGGAGTGCTCGCGTAGCTCGAAAGTCATCTTGCCAGCGGCGATCTTTTCCATGTCCAGCAGGTCGTTGATCAGGTGGCCCAGGCGCAGGCTGTTGCGATGGGCGATCTCGAGCATCTGCTGCATGGCCGGCTGTGCGGCGCCGAGGGCGCCGCCGACGATCAGCCGAGGGCGCCGCTGATGGAGGTGAGCGGCGTGCGCAGCTCATGGCTGACGGTGGAGACGAAGTCGTTCTTCATCTGCTCGACGCGCTTGCGCTCGGTGAGGTCCATCAACGTGCCGCTGATGCGCTGCGGCATGCCCTGGGCATCGCGCTGGATGTAGCCGCGTACCAGCACCGGCAACACGTGACCGTCCTTGTGCTGCAGGCGCAGTTCGTTGGTGAAGCGATCGACCTTGGCCAGCATGGTCTGCGCCAGCCGGGCCTTCTGCTGGGCGAGGTCTTCGGCGACTATCAGCCGCTCCCACAGCTTGAGGTCCGACGGCAGCTCGTTCGGCCGGTAGCCGAGCATGTCCCAGGCGCGGGGCGAGGCATAGGTGGTGCCGGCTTCCAGATCCAGGTCCCAGAGGCCGTCGTTGCTGCCCTTGAGCGCCAGCGACAGGCGCTCCTCGCTCTGGCGCAGGTCATGCTTGCTCTTGGTGATGTGCCGGGTCATTTCCTCGGCCAGCGCCTCGGCGCGGCTGTGGCGCAGCGCCAGCGAGGAGGTGAGGCAGAACAGCAGCAAGCTCAGGCCCAGCCCGAGGCCGACCACCAGCGTTTCGTTGGTATGAAAGCGCGCCTCGAATGCCGGCAGGCTGTCCAGGCGCAGGGTCCAGGTCTGGCCGTAGAGCTTCAGTTGCCGTTCCTGGCTGTATTGGGCGGTACCGGCCTCGGGTATTGCCCCGGTGGCATAGATCAGGTGCTGCGGCTGCTCGTCGGCACTGGCATAGATGCGCAGGGCCAGCGGCAGATTGCTGGCCTGGAAGATGCCGTGCATCAGGTCGTCGACCCGGTAGGGGCTGTAGACGAAGCCGACCAGCGCCTGCAGGCGCTGCTCCGGTGTGGCCAATGGCTGTCCGGCTGCGTATACCGGTACGTAGAGCAGCAGGCCGGCCTGCTCCTGCCCGTGGGTCTCCTGCATCAGCCTGACCTTGGCGGTGATGCTGGTTTCGCCCAGGCGGGCAGCGCGGCGCATCGCCTGGTGCCGGGTCGGCTCGGCGTACATGTCGTAGCCGAAGGCGGCCAGGTTGCGGTCGGCGAAGGGCTCCAGATAGACGATCGAGGTGTAGAGTTCGCGCTGCCCGGCCGGGTGGATGTCGTAGTCGGGATAGCCCTGCGCCCGGACGCTGGTGATGTGCGCGGCACGTTCCCCGGGACGAATGGCCTGGGCGAACCCGACGCCCTGGATGCCGGGATAGCGATCCGGCAGCTGCAGGCGCTCGACATAGGTGCGCCACTGCTCGCGGCTGACCGGCCCGGCCGCATCGAACAGCCCGGCGCCGCCCAGCAGGATCTGCTCATGGTCGACCAGGCGTTTGCGAATCGCCTCGGTGATCTTCTCGCGCAGCATGTCGAACTGCTGCTCGGCCGCGCGGTTCTCGTTGGTGTGCAGGTTCTGCAGCACGATCAGCTGGACCAGCAGCGTGAACGTCAGCACCACCCAGGCAATGCTGTTTCGCCAGGTGAAGTACTGTCGCAGGCCCTGTTCCGGGCGGTGGTCTGTCGCGGGGTCGCTCATCATCTTCGCTGCGGTACGCGGTGGTGAAACCGGGTTTGCTTCCTGCCGAGGCGAATGCCCGGTGGCGAGCAGGCCCAGTATGCCGCAATGCGCGGCATCCCAGCGCCCTGCCGGGCGAGTCTGCGACCGGGCGCACGGCCGCTGCCTCGCGCAGGAAAAGCGCTAGCTTACTTGGCGTGATGGCATATTGATATATCCGGTCCGTCAGCGACGTGCCGAATGGCTCTTCTGCCCGTAGTCCAGTTCGCTCGGGCGCCAATCGATGTCCGCTGCCGGAAGGGGGCGGGCGAAGCCGTAGCCCTGGCCGAAGTCGCAGTCGTGCGCCAGCAGGAAGGCCGCCTGGTCGATGGCCTCGATACCTTCGGCGACCACCTGCAGGCCGAGGTTGTGGGCGAGGCTGATGACCGAGCGGGTGATGGCGGCATCTTCGCGATCCTCCGGCAGCCCCCTGACGAAGCCCTGGTCGATCTTCAGCTTGTGCACGTTCATGCGCTTGAGGCGCTGCAGTGACGAATAGCCGGTGCCGAAGTCGTCGATGGCCAGGTGCACGCCGAGCGCGCGCAGCCGCTGCAGCAGCTCCAGGGCGGCATCGGGGTCCTGCATCACCGCGCTTTCGGTGATCTCCAGTTCCAGGTAACGGGCGTCCAGGCCGCTGTCGGCGAGAGTGGTGGCGACCTGCAGGTCGAGTTCGCCGAGCCCGAACAGCCGGCTGGAGATGTTCACCGCGATGAAGCCGAGCGGGCGACCCTGCAGCAGCCATTCGCGTGCCTGGCGGCAGGCCTGTTCCATGACCCAGCGGTCGATGGCGCTGATCAGCCCGCTCTCCTCGGCGATGGGGATGAAGGTCGCCGGGGCGATCAGCCCCTTCTCCGGATGCTGCCAGCGCACCAGGCTTCGAAGCCGGCGATCTCGCCCTGGCGCAGGTCGTAGATCGGCTGGTAATGCAGGCGCAGCTGCCCTTGCTCCAGCGCTTGGCGCAGTGCGGTGGCCAGCTCGACACGCTGGCGGGCCTGGCTGGTCAGCTCCTCGGAGTAGAAGGCATAGGTGGAGCGGCCGCTGTTCTTGGCCTTGAACAGCGCCGAGTCGGCGTTGCGCATCAACTGCTCGACGTTCTCGATGTCGCTCGGGTAGGGGAACAGCACGATGCCGATGCTTGCGCCGCTGAACAGCTGCCGGCCATCGATCCGGTACGGCTCGCTCAGCCGGTCGAGAATGCGCAGCGCCAGGGCGGTGGCTTTCTCGGCGCCGTGCTCTTCGCAGAGCAGGGCGAATTCGTCGCCGCCGAGGCGGCCGAGCGTCATGCCTTCTTGCAGGTGCTCGCTCAGGCGCGCGGTGACGGCCTGCAGCAGGGCATCGCCAAGGCTGTGGCCGAGGCTTTCGTTGATGTCCTTGAAGTGGTCGAGGTCGATCAGCAGCAGCGCGCCGCTGCGCCTCTGCGACCGGGCGCGCTCGAGTGCCTGCTTGGCGCGCTCGGTGAACAGCAGGCGATTCGGCAGGTTCACCAGCGGATCGTAGTGGGCGAGCTGGTCCATTTCCTCACGCGAGCGCTTGAGCGCCGAGAGATCGGAAAACACCGCCACGTAATGGCTGAGCTGGCTCTGGTCGTCATGGATGCTGCGCAGGTTCTGCCACACCGGATAGATCTCGCCGCTCTTGCGGCGGTTCCAGATCTCGCCGCTCCAGGCGCCTTCGCCGTCCAGGGCCTGCCACATCCGCTGATAGAAGCCGGTGTCGTGCTTGCCGGAGGCGAACAGCCGCGGCGTCTGCCCGAGGACTTCTTCCGCGCTGTAGCCGGTAATGCGGCTGAACGCTGGATTGACATGCACGATGTGCTGTTGCGGATCAGTCACCAGCACGCCTTCCTGGGTCGTGGCGAACACTGCCGCGGCCTGTCGCAGGCTGGCTTCCTGTTGCTTCTGGGTGTTGAGTTGTTCGGCGAGACGGCGGAAATGCTGGCGGCTGAGCAGGTACAGCAGGATGCTGGTGATCGTCACGAACAGCGCGCCCTTGCCCATGTGCCAGGCCTGGCCGCCGCCGGGCAGCTGTTCCAGCAGCGCATCGCCGAGCAGCACCCAGAGCATCGAGAGGACGAAGTAACCCAGGCTCAGCCGAAGGAGGTGCATATTCATTTCTCTTCAAATCCGATCCAGGTACTGCATGAAGAAAACCGCCTGTGCTGTCGGCTGCGGGATTCGCTTGCGGCAGGCGATGCCCCACTAGACGCCGAGCTGGCAGCGGGTGTCACTGCCGTTCATCGCTGCTCAGAGCCAGGCCGGCCACCAGCCCGGGTAGTTCGGCACGATCCGCTGCAGATAATGGCTGCCGCCGAGCTGGCGCATCTGCTGGCGGATCCAGGCGGCGCGGTTGTTCACGTAGTTGTTCGGTTGTCCGGCGCTCCATTGCCGCGGGTTCGGCAGCACCGCGGCCAGCAGGCTGCTCTGGCGGGTCGACAGATAGGGCGCGCCCGTGCCGAAGTGGTGCCGCGCTGCCGCCTCGGCGCCGAAGATGCCATCGGCCCATTCGACGCTGTTGAGGTAGACCTCGAGGATGCGTTGCTTCGGCCACAGCAGTTCGATCAACGCGGTGAACCAGGCTTCCAGTCCTTTGCGCAGCCAGCTGCGGCCGGACCAGAGGAACAGGTTCTTGGCCACCTGCTGGCTCAGCGTGCTGGCTCCGCGCAGCGAACCACCGCTTTCATTGTGGCTCAGCGCCGCCCGGATCGCGCCGATGTCGAAGCCCCAGTGCTCGGCGAACTTTTGGTCCTCGGCGGCGATCACCGCCATCTTCAGGTCGTCCGGCAGCTCGCGCCACGGTCGCCAGTCGCGCGTCAGGTCGATGGCCTGGCCGCTGCGCCAGGACTCGATCTTGCGCTCGATCATCAGGGCGGTGAAGGGGGGCGGCACCCAGCGAAACAGCAACACCAGCAGCGCCGAGAGCGCGATCAGCCAGAGCAGCAGTTTGGACAGGTGGCGCAGCAGAGGTCGGAGCATGTCGCATGGTCGTGGGCGAAAAGAGCGGGCATTATAACGACCGCATCGAACATTGAACGGAAAAGGGAATGATTCGTCCTTATCTCGTGCTCGCCGCCCTGTTCGGCTTCAGCGGCGTCGCCCTCGGCGCCTTCGCCGCCCACGGACTGAAGAACCGGCTGAGCGTCGACTACCTGGCCATTTTCCAGACCGCTGTGCATTACCAGCTGATCCATGCGCTGGCGCTGTTCGGCGTCGCGCTGCTGGCACTGCAGCTGCCGAGTCGCCTGCTGGCGTGGGCGGGCGGGCTGTTCATCCTGGGCACCGTGCTGTTTTCCGGCAGCCTCTACCTGCTGACGCTGACCGGCGTCGGCAAGCTCGGTATCGTCACCCCGCTGGGCGGCACGGCGTTCCTCGCCGGCTGGGCGTGCCTGGCGCTGGCCGGCTGGCGCGCGCGCCGCTGAGCGGGACGAATGGCGGCAGCCTGCGCCTTGGTGCGCTGGGTGGTTCGGGCTAGAATGCCGACCCCTTTCGCAATGGCGGCGAACAGTATGCAGATTCAGTTGAACGGCGAACCCTACGAGCTGCCTGTCGGCCAGACGGTGGCCGAGCTGCTCGCACATCTGGAGCTGACCGGGCGCCGGCTGGCGGTCGAACTCAACCGCGACATCGTGCCGCGCAGCGCGCATGCCTCGACCGAACTCAAGGAAGGCGACCATGTCGAGGTGGTGCACGCCATCGGCGGCGGCTAGCCCGGCCGCACCGGCACCCCTTTACCCGAAGCGTCCGCCGCGGTGCGGCGGGCGTTGTGCTGTATCACGTCAGAACGAGGATTTCCCATGCGCCCAGTTCCGAACGACAAGCCTTTCACCCTGGCCGGTCGCACCTATCAATCGCGCCTGCTGGTCGGCACCGGCAAGTACAAGGACCTCGAAGAAACGCGCGCGGCCATCGAGGCCTCGGGCGCGGAAATCGTCACCGTCGCGGTGCGCCGCACCAACATCGGCCAGAACCCCGGCGAGCCGAACCTGCTCGACGTGATCAGCCCCGAGCGCTACACCATCCTGCCGAACACCGCTGGCTGCTTCACCGCCGAGGATGCGGTGCGCACCTGCCGCCTGGCGCGTGAGCTGCTCGACGGTCACAAGCTGGTCAAGCTGGAAGTGCTGGCCGACCAGAAGACCCTGTTCCCCAATGTCATCGAGACCCTCAAGGCCGCCGAAGTGCTGATCGCCGACGGCTTCGACGTGATGGTCTACACCAGCGACGACCCGATCATCGCCCGCCAGCTGGCCGAGATGGGCTGCATCGCGGTGATGCCGCTGGCCGGCCTGATCGGCACCGGCTGGGCATCTGCAACCCCTACAACCTGCGCATCATCCTCGAGGAGGCGAGCGTGCCGGTGCTGGTGGATGCCGGGGTCGGCACCGCTTCGGACGCCACCATCGCCATGGAGCTGGGCTGCGAGGCGGTGCTGATGAACAGCGCCATCGCCCATGCGCAGAACCCGGTGCTGATGGCCGAGGCGATGAAGTACGCCATCGAGGCCGGGCGCCTGGCCTACCTTGCCGGACGCATGCCGAAGAAACTCTACGCCAGCGCCTCGTCGCCCCTGGACGGCTGATCCGCTGATCGACTCCCTGGCCGGCCCTGGCGCTAGCGTCGCCGGGGCCGGCTTTTTTATTCCTGCAGGTACCCCATGACAGAGCAGAGCACCGCGTCCGAGCCGCAGCAACCCGAACACCGCCGCACCATCAAGAGCTTCGTGATGCGCGCCGGGCGCATGACCGAGGGGCAGCAGCGTGGCCTCGAACAGGGCTGGCCGAAGTTCGGCCTGGCGCTGGAGGATGGCCTGCGCGATTTCGACCGAGTGTTCGGCCGCCAGGCGCCGAGGACCTTCGAGATCGGCTTCGGCATGGGCCATTCGACGCTGGAAATGGCCGCGGCGGCGCCGGAACAGGACTTCATCGGCGTCGAAGTGCATAAACCGGGCGTCGGCGCGCTGCTCAGCGGACTTCTGTCACAGAACTTGAGCAACGTCCGGGTCTACAGTTGCGACGCGCTGGAGGTGCTGCGCGATTGCGTGGCCGACGCCAGCCTGGACCGGGTCCTGCTGTTCTTCCCCGATCCCTGGCACAAGAGCCGCCATCACAAGCGGCGCATCGTCCAGCCGGCCTTCGCTGAGCTGGTGCGCCGCAAGCTGAAGGTCGGCGGCGTGCTGCACATGGCCACCGACTGGGAAGCCTACGCCGAGCACATGCTCGAGGTGATGAACGCCGCGCCCGGCTACCGCAACCTGGCCGCCGACGGACGTTGCGTCGAGCGCCCGGCGGAGCGGCCGGTGACCAAGTTCGAGCGTCGCGGCGAGCGCCTCGGCCATGGCGTCTGGGACCTGAAGTTCCAGCGTATCGACTGAGCAGAACAACCAGCGGTTGCGCTCGGGCGCGACCGCAGCCACCAGGCAACCCTGTGCGCGCGCCGCTCGGACGCGGCGCTGCGCCAGGTCGTGCCGTCGTTTTCAAGCACTGAAAAGAGCCGCAGCAGCGGCCACAGGGAATCGAATGCCGGGCCAGGAAGGCCTGCTTGCCCACACCGAACAACAATGCGAAGCCGGCGGCCGTGGTGCAGCGAAGCCGCACCCGTCGTCGCGCGAACAGGGGGAGTAGAGGATGTACGGAAAGATCGGAGTGCTGGTGCTGGCGGCCTGTGCCGCCCTGCAGGTGCAGGCCAGGGTGGACGATGCACAGGCGGTGCGCCTGGGGCAGGACCTAACCCCGCTGGGTGCGGAGCGCGCCGGCAATGCCGCCGGAACCATTCCCGCCTGGAGCGGAGGCGTCGCGCCACCGGCCGATTACCAGCCAGGCATGCACCACCCGGACCCGTTCGCCGCCGACCCGCTGCTCTATCGCGTCGACCAGGGCAACCTCGGCGAATACGCCAGCCTGCTGCCCGAGGGGCTCAAGGCGCTGCTGGAGCGCTATCCCGAGTTCCACCTGCGGGTCTTCCCGAGCCGGCGCAGCGCCGCGGCCCCGCAGCGTATCTATGACGCCACGCGCTTCAACGCCGTCAGCGCCGAGCTGATCGCCAACGGCAACGGCATCCAGGGCGCCGCGGCCGGTATTCCGTTCCCGCTGCCGCAGGACGGCATGGAGGTGATCTGGAACCACATCCTGCACTACAAGGGCGACCAGAGCCACATCGTCAACAGCCAGGCGGTGGTGATCGGCGGCAAGCGACCTACATCAAGCGCGATCGCCACGTCTATTACGTCTACAACCGCGAGGGCATGGCCCAGGCGGATCTCGACAATACCCTGCTGTACTACAAGTACCGCGTGACCGCGCCGGCCAAGCTGGCCGGCACCGCGCTGGTGGTCCAGGACCCGCTGGACCAGGTCCTCACCACCCGCAAGGCCTGGCGCTACAGCCCCGGCGAGCGCCGCGTGCGCCGCCTGCCGTCGCTGGCCTACGATTCGCAGCAGCCGGACACCAGTGGCCTGGCCACCGCCGACGTGGTCGATTCGTTCAACGGCGCGCCCGATCGCTACGAATGGATGCTGCTGGGCAAGCGCGAGATGCTGGTGCCCTACAACAGCTACGCGGTGCACCAGCAGGGCATCGCCTACGACAGCATCGTGCAGGCCCGCACGCTCAACCCGCAGCTGCTGCGCTATGAGCTGCATCGGGTGTGGGTGGTCGAGGCGAAGCTGCGCACCGGCTTCAGCCATGTCTACGACAAGCGTCGTTTCTATATCGACGAGGACAGCTGGCAGATCCTCGCCGTGGATCTGTACGACGCCAGCGGCGAGCTGATCGGCCTGCAGGAAAGCCACCCGATCAGCTATTACGAGGTGCCGATGTTCAACAGCACCCTGGAGACGCTGTACCACCTCAAGGACGGCAACTACTTCGTCGATGGGCTGGACAACAACGAGCCGATGTACGACTTCGAGGTCAAGCTCAGCCCGCGGGACTTCTCGCCCCAGGCGTTGCGGCGTGGTGCCAACTGAGCCGGCCGGAAACTCAAAAGCATCGCCCCGAGGTCGGGCCTCCCACAAAAAACCGTCAGTGCACATGACGTCCCTGTGGGCGGCGCGACCTCGCGGCGATGCAGGCCGTAGGCCTGCCAGAAGCTCAAGGGCATCGCCCTGGGGTGAACACCGAACCCTTTCGCTGCGCCGGGTAGGCGCCCCTAGTTCCGATCGGCAATCACCCCGATGATGAACAGCACCAGCAGCAACACCGGCGCCAGGGTGTAGTTGTTGAAGTGGGCCAGCCCCTTGGCCAGCCAGGGGCTCAGGTAGATGATGCCGAGGCCGTAGACCACGGCGCAGAACAGCACGAACAGCAGCGTGCGCAGGATGAAGTTCAGCCCACCGATGTTCTTCTGCACCCAGGCGTTGAGCGCCGGGCCGAACAGCACGAAGAGAGTGGCCATGATCGCCAGGGAGATATCGGACAGGTGGCTGCGGCTCCAGCGCGACAGGGTGGCGATCAGGTCGAGTAGCAAATCCATGCAGGGTCCTATGGCAGAAAGAGTTGCAGCAGGTCGTTGAGAAATAGCTGGCCCTTGGGCGTGGCGACCAGGCGCTGTGGATCGGGAAGCAGCAATCCGCGCGCTTCGGCCTCGCGGCGGGCCGTGGCCAGCACGCTCAGCGGCAGGCCGGTGCGCTGAGTGAACAACAGCGCGGGCACGCCGTCGGTGAGGCGCAGCACATTCATCAGGAATTCGAAGGGCAGCTCATCCGGCTGCAGCTGCTTGTCGCCGGCGCGGAAGGCCTTGGCCGGGTCGAGGTAGTCCTTCGGCAGGCGGGTCTTCCAGCTGCGCAGGATGCGTCCGTCGGTCTGGCTGAGCTTGGCATGGGCGCCGGCGCCGATGCCGAGGAAGTCGCCGAAGGTCCAGTAGTTCAGGTTGTGCCGCGCCTGCCGCCCGGGCTGGGCATAGGCCGAGGTCTCGTACTGGCGATAGCCTTGCTCGGCCAGCAGCGCCTGGCCGGCTTCCTGGATGTCCCAGAGGATGTCGTCTTCCGGCAGTTGCGGCGGCTGGCTCCAGAACACCGTGTTCGGCTCTAGGGTCAGCTGGTACCAGGACAGGTGCGCCGGCTGCTGGGCGATGGCGGTGCGCAGGTCGCCCAGCGCATCCTCCAGGCTCTGGTTCGGCAGGCCGTGCATGAGGTCGAGGTTGAAGTTGTCGAAGCCGGCGGCGCGGGCCATGTCGGCGGCACGGATGGCCTCGTCGCCATCATGGATGCGCCCCAGCGCCGCGAGCTTGTCGGCCTGGAAGCTCTGCACGCCGATCGACAGCCGGTTGATGCCGAGGCTGCGGTAGTCGCGAAACTTGGCCTGTTCGAAGGTGCCCGGATTGGCCTCCAGGGTGATCTCGATGTCATCGGCGAAGCCGATGCGGCGCTCGATCCCCTCGAGAATGTGCCCCAGCGCGCGCGCCGAGAACAGGCTCGGCGTACCGCCGCCGAAGAAGATCGAGCTGAGCCGACGACCCTGCACCTGCGCGCGATCGCCTTCCAGGTCGGCCAGCAGCGCATCGACATAGGCCTCTTCAGGCAGCGTCGGGCCGGCGGCATGGGAGTTGAAGTCGCAGTACGGGCATTTGCGCACGCACCAGGGGATATGGACATAAGCCGCCAGAGGCGGCAGCTGGAAGCTGGAAGCTGGAAGCTGGAAGTGGGTGATGCGCTTTTCGCTTCCGGCTTCCAGCTTCCGGCTTCCGGCTCTGCTCATGCGATTCCCAGCCGCTGCTTGAGCAGGGCCATGGCGCGGGCGCGGTGGCTGAGCCGGTTCTTTTCGATGGCCGGCAGCTCGGCGCTGGAGCAGTCGCGTTCCGGTACCCAGAACAGCGGGTCGTAGCCGAAGCCGTGCTCGCCACGCGGGGCATGCAGGATGCGCCCGTGCCAGAGGCCTTCGCAGAGGATCGGCAACGGGTCCTCGGCATGCCGCACCAGCGCCAGGGCGCAGACGAACTGCGCGTCGCGTTCGGCGTCCGGCACGTTGGCCAGCACGTCCAGCAGCTTGGCATTGTTCGCCGCGTCGCCCTGGCCATCGGCGTAGCGCGCCGAATAGATGCCCGGCGCGCCGCCAAGGGCGTCGACCGCCAGTCCCGAGTCGTCGGCCAGCGCCGGCAACCCGGAAATCCGCGCCGCATGGCGCGCCTTGAGGATGGCATTCTCGACGAAGGACAGCCCGGTTTCTTCCGGCTCGACGTCGCTGAACTCGGCCACCGAGCGCACGCGTACCGCGTCGCCGAGCATGGCCTGCAGTTCCTTGAGTTTGCCGGCGTTGTGGCTGGCCAGCACCAGTTCGTGGAAAGGCATCATTGATCGGGGAAGAATTCCTGGTTGAAGTCGAAGCTGAACGGCTCGGCGCCGGTCGGCTGCACGGTCAGGCTGAAGCGCAGGGTTTCCTGCGAATCGAAGGGGAACTGGGCCAGGTAGTAGATCGCCTCATCGCCTTCCTTGAGCTGCTTGAAGTTCAACGGGCGATCCTGGCCGAGCAGGTTCTTCACCTGGCCACTGACCTGGGCCGCGACCGGCTTGCCACCCTTGAGCACCGAGATGTTGACCACGCCCTGGGTCTTGCTGCGCACCAGCCCCGCGGCGGCGGCGACGTCGGGCTGCAGGAAGCCGGAGTTGAAGGCGATGTAGTGGATGTCGTACTCGCCGACGCTGTGTTTGCGTTCCGCGAGCGCCGGTAGCGTGAGCAGGGCGGCCAGCAGACAGATCAGGGCACGTTTCATGGTGGTTACCTCCAGCGTTGAAGCCGCTCAGCGGGAAGGTCCCGTGACGCGGTAGATGCCGATTTCCCCAAGCAGGTTCGGCCACAGGCGGCTGGCCCAGCCATGCTTGTGTTCACGGTCGACGGCCAGGCGCTCGAGCACCTTGGCGCCGCGTTCCAGACACAACCGCTCGAAATCCTCGAAAGTGCAGAAGTGAATGTTCGGTGTGTTGTACCAAGTGTAGGGGAGGAACTCGGAAACCGGCATGCGACCCTTGCTCGCAAGGTACCAGCGACAGCGCCAGTGGCCGAAGTTGGGGAAGGTGATGATGCACTCGCGGCCGACCCGCAGCATTTCCTTGAGCAGCTTGTCGGGGTAGTGCACGGCCTGCAGCGCCTGGGTCATCACCACCATGTCGAAGCTGTCGCTGGCGAAGTTGCCCAGGCCCAGGTCGAGGTTCTGTTCGATGACGTTGACGCCTTTTTCGATGCAGGCGGTGATGTTGTCGGCGTCGATTTCCAGCCCGTAGCCGCTGACCTGCTTGTGGTCGCGCAGCCAGGCCAGCAGCTCGCCGTTGCCGCAGCCGAGGTCGAGTACTCGGCTGCCGGCCGGAATCCAGTCTTGGATGATGTCCAGGTCGGCGCGCATGTTCGTTCCTTATACGGCGATGCGGTTCATGTAACCGCGGAAGGCTTGCAGGTAGCGGGGGTTCGGGATCAGGAAGGCGTCGTGGCCCTGGGGCGCCTCGATCTCCAGGTAGCAGACGTTCTTGCGCGCGGCGAGCAGGGCATCGACGATTTCCCGCGAGCGCTCCGGCGAGAAGCGCCAGTCGGTGGTGAAGGACATCACGCAGAAATTCGCCTGGGCGACCTCGAAGGTTCGGGCCAGGTCGTCGTCGTGGGCCGCGGCCGGGTCGAAGTAGTCCAGTGCCTTGGTCATCAGCAGGTAGGTATTGGCGTCGAAGCGTCCGGAGAACTCCTCGCCCTGGTAGCGCAGGTAGCTCTCGACCTGGAACTCGACGCTGTTGAAGTCGTAGTTGAGCTTCTCGCTCTTCAGCCCGCGGCCGAACTTGGTGCCCATGGCGTCGTCGGACAGGTAGGTGATGTGGCCGACCATGCGCGCCAGCATCAGCCCGCGCTTGGGGATCACGCCCATTTCCTGGAAGTGACCGCCATGGAACTCGGGGTCGGAGAGGATCGCCTGGCGCGCGACTTCGTTGAAGGCGATGTTCTGCGCCGACAGCTTGGGCGCCGAGGCGATGGCCAGGCAGTGGCGCACCCGTTCGGGGTAGCTGATGGTCCATTGCAGGGCCTGCATGCCGCCCAGGCTGCCGCCGACCACGGCAGCCCATTGCTCGATGCCGAGGCGCTCGGCCAGGCGCGCCTGGCTGTGCACCCAGTCTTCCACCGTGACTACGGGAAAGTCCGCACCATAGGGCTTGCCGCTTGCCGGGTTGGTGCTGCCCGGGCCGGTGGAGCCGTTGCAGCCGCCGAGGTTGTTCAGGCTGACGACGAAGAAGCGCTCGGTGTCGATGGGCTTGCCGGGGCCGATGCACGAATCCCACCAGCCGGGCTTGCGATCGTCCAGGCTGTGGTAGCCGGCCGCGTGATGATGGCCGGAAAGGGCGTGGCAGATCAGCACGGCGTTGCTGCGCGCGGCGTTCAGCTCACCGTAGGTTTCATAGATCAGCTGGTAATCGGCCAGCGTGCGGCCACAGGCGAGTGACAGTGGTTCGGCAAAATGCGCGACCTGCGGACTCACCAGGCCAACGGAATCGGCGGGAATTGCAGTGGGCATCGACCCTGGGCTCTTGCTTGAAGAAGGCGGCAAAGTCTAAAGGTATGCGCGGCGCAATTCATCCTGAATCGCAGCGGCGCCAGGGTTCGTTGCCATTTCCTTCGCGCGCGCGACGAAACGGCAACGGGCTTTACCGGATCTGCGCATTGCTCAGGCTGACCACCTTGCCCTGGCGGCGGATCGGCGCCGGCCGGCGCAGCGCGCGGAGCATTTCCCCGGCCTGTGCCAGCTGCTGCTCCAGTTCGCCGCTGTAGCGGGTCAGCAATTGCCCGCGCTGGCTGTTCTGCTGGTTTTCCTGGGCCAGGGCCTTGAGCTGCAGGATGTGGGTCTCCAGTTGCTGCTTGTGCTCCAGGGAGAACTGCAGCAGTGGCGTCAGGGCATCGCCGGACCATTGTTCGGCCTCCTGGCGCAGGCGCTGGTGCAGGCCGATGACTTCCTGCACCAGGGTGGCGAAGAAGCGCCGGGTCAGCGTGCGCTGCTCGGTGAGCAGGGTCTTGAGCTGCAGGCGGAACTGATCGGCCTTGCCCTGCAGGCTCTTGAGCTCGCGCTGGTAGGGGACCAGCAGGAACTGCGGCGGGTCGATGCCGTGCAGCGGGTTCTCCTCGTTGTGCCGGCGGTAGATGGCCGCGACCATCTTGTTGGCGCGCTCGGCCTCCTGTTCGAGGATGCCCAGGTCCTGCTCCATGGAGCGGAAGAAATGCAGGATGGCGAGATTGATGCCGAGCGTGGTCAGGCTGCCGGTGAGGCTGCGGCGCAGGCGCGCCAGGTGTTCCTCCAGCCGCTCGGCGCGAATCGCCGCACGCAGCAGTTCGCCCTGGCGCTGCAGCAAACGCTGGTTGGTTCTCAGGTCGAGCAGGCGCTTGTGGTGGCGGTTGTGATCGTGCCGCGTGCGGGCGGTGAGCTCGAGCAGCATCTGGCCGCTGCCCTGCTGGTGGCTGGCCAGCAGGTCGCGTTGTTCGATGACCTTTTCCAGGCGCAGCTTGAGTACCTGCTGGCTGTTCTGCACCAGCGCCAGCACCTGGTGCACCACCTGGTCTTCCAGCTGGTGTTCCTTCTGCGCCAGGATGCGCTGGGCGAGCAGTTTTTCCAGGTGTTCCAGCCGGCTGCGCTCGAGCAGCGCCTGATCGCCGCGAATCTTCGCCATCAATGCCTGCTTGGCCGACAGCGGCAGCACGTCGGCGCTGTCGATGCCCAGCTGCTGGGCGGTGCCGGCCTGGATTTCGGCAATGGCGGCGTGCACGAAATCCTCGCCGGCCAGATCGTCCCAGAGCACGTCGATCTTGTTCAGCACGGCGAACAGGCTGCTCTGGGTGTCTTCGTCGAGCTGGCGGATGTGCTGCTGCCAGATCTGCATGTCGCTGGCGGTGACGCCGGTGTCGGCGGACAGCAGGAAGATGATGGCCTGGGCATTGGGCAGCATCGACAGGGTCAGCTCCGGCTCGCTGCCCAGGGCGTTGAGGCCGGGCGTGTCGAGAATGCGCAGGCCCTGGCGCAGCAGCGGGTGGTCGAAGTTGACCACGGCATGTCGCCAGGCCGGCACCAGCACCGCATTCGCGCTGCCGGCGCTCTCCAGCGCGCTCGGATCGAAGCCGAGCTGGATGGCCTGCTCCACCGGCATGGCCTTGGTCAGTGCGACCTGGGTGAAGGCTTCGACCATGCTGTCGGGATCTTGCGGGTCCAGCGGCAGGTTCAGCCAGTGGCGCGGGGTGCGCTTGAGCTGGGCGATGCTGGTGTCTTCCAGGCGTGATTCGATGGGCAGCAGGCGGATGTAGGAGCGCTCCGCGCGCGGATCGAACAGCAGTTCGGTGGGGCACATGGTGGTACGCCCGGCGCGCGACGGCAGGATGCGCTGGCCGTAGGCGGAAAAGAACAGGCTGTTGATCAGTTCGGTCTTGCCGCGCGAATACTCGCCGACGAAGGCCAGGGTGATGTGGTCGGTGCGCAGTACCCGCAGGGCCCGTTCCAGGCGGGCTGCGACGGCTTCGCTGTCGAGCCGGTTGTGCGCCAGCCAGCTGCGGTAGCGGGTGATTTCGCGGATCAGGTCGCGCTTCCAGGCGACGTAGGCGTCCACCTGTCGATCGAGTCGTTCCATGCTCATGCTGCCCCTGGGGGAAGTGGTCGGCGAATTATCGGATTCGCCTTTGCGAGGTCAATCGAGCCGGGGCCGGGAACCGCCGAAAGGGCCGGCAAGGCGCCTGGGCGGTCGTGGCTCGCTCGAAGTCCAGTTGTCCTCGTTCACCTCCTCGCGCATCAGGCGCGAGGCAGGATGGAAACAGCCGAGAAGGGCCGAGTCTACGTGCTATCGGGCGGCAATCCGAGCGGGTGTCTGGTCCCGCCTCGCCGCATGCGCGCAAAGCATGAACGGCGTCTCAGATCAGCATGCGCAGGATGTTCGGCATGTGCGTCATGGTGGCCAGGTTGTTCACTACCAGCATGTCCAGGAGCTTGATCGCGAGGAAGGCGAAGATCGGCGAGATATCCAGCCCGCCGAGGTTCGGCAGCAGGCGGCGGAAGGGCATCAGCAGCGGTTCGCAGAGCTGGTTGACCAGTTGCGCACCGGGGTTGTGGCTGCCCGGTGCGACCCAGGAGAGGATCACGCTGATGATCAGCGCCCAGAAGAAGATATTGAGGAACAGCCCGGTGATGCCGATCAGGCCCCAGATCAGCAGCAGCACCGGATTGCCGGTGGTGCCGTAGGCCACCAGCAGGAGCAGTGCCATCAGTACCATCTGCACGATCAGCGCCAGCAGCAGCGAGGACAGGTCCAGCGTGCCCATGCTCGGGATGACGCGGCGCATCGGTCGCAGCAGCGGGTGGGTGGCCTTGACGATGAACTGGCTGAGCGGGTTGTAGAAGTCGGCGCGTACCAGCTGCAGGATGAAGCGCAGCAGCACGATCAACAGGTAGAGGCTGCCCAGGGTCTGGATGACGAGAATCAGGGCTTGCGAGAGTTGGGACATGAATGCTCCTTATTGGCCCAGTTGTTCGGCGAGTTCGGCCGAGCGTCGCGCGGCGGCGTTCAATGCCTGCTGTACCAGCCCTTCGAAGCCGCCGGCCTGGAAGGCTTTGATCGCCGCTTCGGTGGTTCCGTTCGGCGAGGTGACGCGACGTCGCAGTTCGGCGGCGTCGGCGTCGCTCTCGCAGGCCATGCGCGCCGCGCCGAGGGCGGTCTGCAGGGTCAGTTGCGCAGCGGTCTCCCTGGGCAGGCCGAGCTGCTCGCCAGCGGTGGTCATGGCCTCGATGAGCAGGAAGAAGTAGGCCGGCCCGCTGCCGGAGACGGCGGTCACCGCATCGATCAGGCGCTCTTCCTCGAGCCACAGCGCCAGCCCGACGGCGGCCAGCAGCCGCTCGGCCTGCTGGCGCTGGGCAGCGCTGACCCGGGCGTGGCGACAGGCCGCTGACGCCTGGCGCAGCAGCGCCGGGGTGTTCGGCATGCAGCGCACGATCGCCTGCGGCTGCGGGCCGAGCCAGCCCTGCAGGCTGTCGCAGCTGATGCCGGCGGCGATGGAGACGATCAGCGGCGCATGCCCGAGGTGTTGGGCCAGGTCGCGGCAGACCGCCTGCATCACCTGCGGCTTGACCGCCAGCACCACCACGTCGGCGCCGGCCAGCGCCTGGGCATTCTCGGCGAAGGTCTGGATGCCGTGCTCGGCGGCGATCTTCGCGCGCTGCTCGGCGCCGGGGTCGCTGGCGCGGATGGCGTCGGCGGCGACGCCCTGGGCGCGCAGGCCGCCGATCAGGCTGGCGGCCATGTTGCCGGCGCCGATGAAGGGCGATGCGGGGAGTGCTCATGGAGGATTCCTTCAGTGGGGGCGACCGTAGTCACGGGCGCCGAACAGGGCGGTGCCGATGCGGACCCAGGTCGCGCCCTCGGCGATGGCGGCCTCCAGGTCCTGGCTCATGCCCATGGACAGGGTGTCGAGGCCGAGGCCGAGTGCGTCGCGCAAGGCCCGCAGGCGGGCGAAGGCGGCGTGTTGCTCGGCGGGGTCGTCGCTGGGTGCCGGGATGCACATCAGCCCGCGCAAATGCAGGCGCGGCAGGTCGGCGACGGCCTGTGCCAGCGGTTGCAGGTCTTCCGGCGCGCAGCCGGACTTGCTCGCCTCGCCACTGACGTTCACCTGCAGGCAGACGTTCAGTGGCGGCAGCCCGCGGGGCGCTGATCGGACAGGCGCTGGGCGATCTTCAGCCGGTCCACCGAATGCACCCAGGCGAAATGCTCGGCGATAGGCTTGGTCTTGTTCGACTGGATGGGGCCGATGAAATGCCAGGTCAGCGCCAGGTCGGCCAGCGCGGCCTGCTTGTCCAGCGCTTCCTGCAGGTAGTTCTCGCCGAAATCGCGCAGGCCGGCGGCGAACGCCTCGCGGATGGCGGCGGCCGGCTGGGTCTTGCTCACGGCGAGCAGGCCGACGTCGGCGGGATCGCGCGCCACAGCTTGCGCCGCCTCACGGATGCGCGCTGCGACCTTTGCAATATTCTTCTCTATCGTGGACATTACTTGCGCCCGCCGCCTCAGGGTCTGCGCGGCATTCTACCTGCTTGCTTGTAATTGGGGAGTCCCATGGATATCACAGAACTGCTGGCCTTCAGCGCCAAGCAGGGTGCGTCGGACCTGCACCTTTCCTCCGGCCTGCCGCCGATGATTCGCGTCGACGGCGACGTGCGGCGGATCAATCTGCCGGCCATGGACCACAAGCAGGTGCATGCGCTGATCTACGACATCATGAACGACAAGCAGCGCAAGGATTACGAGGAATTCCTCGAGACCGACTTCTCCTTCGAGGTGCCGGGCGTCGCGCGTTTCCGGGTCAACGCCTTCAACCAGAACCGTGGCGCCGGCGCGGTGTTCCGGACCATTCCATCCAAGGTGCTGACCATGGAGGACCTCGGCATGGGCGAGGTCTTCCGCAAGATCACCGACGTGCCGCGCGGGCTGGTGCTGGTCACCGGGCCGACCGGCTCGGGCAAGTCGACCACCCTGGCGGCGATGCTCGACTACCTGAACAACACCAAGTACCACCATATCCTCACCATCGAGGACCCGATCGAATTCGTCCACGAGTCGAAGAAGTGCTTGGTCAACCAGCGCGAGGTGCACCGCGACACCCTGGGCTTCTCCGAGGCGCTGCGCTCGGCCCTGCGCGAGGACCCGGACATCATCCTGGTGGGCGAGATGCGCGACCTGGAAACCATCCGCCTGGCGCTGACCGCCGCGGAAACCGGGCACCTGGTGTTCGGCACCCTGCACACCACCTCCGCCGCCAAGACCATCGACCGGGTGGTCGACGTGTTCCCGGCCGAGGAGAAATCCATGGTCCGCTCGATGCTCTCCGAGTCGCTGCAGGCGGTGATCTCGCAGACCCTGCTGAAGAAGACCGGCGGCGGGCGGGTGGCGGCCCACGAGATCATGATCGGCACCCCGGCGATCCGTAACCTGATCCGCGAGGACAAGGTGGCGCAGATGTATTCCTCGATCCAGACCGGCGGCTCGCTGGGCATGCAGACCCTCGACATGTGCCTCAAGGGGCTGCTGGCCAAGGGCCTGATCAGCCGCGACAGTGCGCGGGAAAAGGCCAAGCAGCCCGAGAATTTCTAACACGCCTGACAACCCCGGACGCCGCTCGGCGCGGCGCTTGCCACGACTGCGAGTACGACGATGGAATTCGAGAAACTTCTGCGCCTGATGGTGGAAAAGGGCGGCTCCGATCTGTTCATCACGGCCGGGGTGCCGCCGTCGATGAAGGTCAACGGCAAGATCATGCCGGTGAGCAAGACCGCGATGTCGCCGGAGATGACCCGCGAGACCGTGCACGGCGTGATGAACGAGCAGCAGCGCCGCGAGTTCGCCGAGAACCACGAGTGCAACTTCGCCATCAGCGCGCGCGGCATCGGCCGCTTCCGCGTCAGCGCCTTCTACCAGCGCAATCTGGCCGGCATGGTGCTGCGGCGTATCGAGACCAACATCCCGACCATCGAGGAACTCAAGCTGCCGGACATCCTCAAGAAGCTGTCGATGACCAAGCGCGGTCTGGTGCTGTTCGTCGGCGCCACCGGCACCGGCAAGTCGACCTCGCTGGCGTCGATGATCGGCTACCGCAACAAGAACTCCAGCGGGCACATCATCTCCATCGAGGACCCGATCGAGTTCATCCACCAGCACCAGAACTGCATCGTCACCCAGCGCGAGGTGGGCATCGACACCAGCTCCTTCGAGGTGGCGCTGAAGAACACCCTGCGCCAGGCGCCGGACGTGATCCTCATCGGCGAGATCCGCACCCGCGAAACCATGGACTACGCCGTGGCGTTCGCCGAGACCGGCCACCTGTGCCTGGCCACCCTGCACGCCAACAACGCCAACCAGGCGCTGGACCGCATCATCAACTTCTTCCCGGCCGACCGGCAGAACCAGGTGTGGATGGACCTGTCGCTCAACCTCAAGGCCATCGTCGCCCAGCAGTTGGTGCCGACGCCCGACGGCAAGGGCCGCCGCGCGGTGATCGAGGTGCTGATCAACACGCCGCTGGCGGCCGACCTGATCCGCAAGGGCGAGGTGCACGAACTCAAGTCGCTGATGAAGCGCTCCACCGAGCAGGGCATGCAGACCTTCGACCAGGCGCTGTACAACCTCTACGTGCAGGGCGAGATCACCTACGAGGACGCGCTGCTGCACGCCGACTCGGCCAACGACCTGCGCCTGCTGATCAAGCTGGGTTCGGAAACCGACGGCGAGCACCTGACCAGCGTGTCGCAGGGCCTGAGCCTGGAAGTCAGCGACGAGGACCCGGGGCGTAGCTTCCGCTAGGGACTGTTGATAGCGTTGTAGGAGCGGCCATGCCCGCGAAAAAAGCAGCCGTACCGATGTGCGGGCTCTGTTCGCAGGCATGGCCTGCTCCTACAAGGGCGGGCCAGATGCTGCAAGCTCGTATCGGTGCTGGCGGTCGACGCTTCAGATACGCGACAGAGGACTTAGTGCGACACGTCAATAGCTTCTAGGGGCCGATGTTTCACGGCAAAAATGCGCTAACGTCACCCCATTCATACCGTCGTGGAGGCACGCATGCAGCAGGACACCCATAGCAAAGTCATCGGCTACCTTCTGTGGATCTTCGGTTTCCTCGGCTCGCACCGCTTCTATTACGGCAAGCCGGTGACCGGCACCATCTGGTTCTTCACCCTCGGCCTGTTCTTCATCGGCTGGATCATCGACCTGTTCCTGATCCCGTCGATGGATCGCGAGGCCGACCTGCGCTTCACCGCCGGGCGCATCGACTACAACGTCGCCTGGATCCTGCTGACCTTCCTCGGCGTGTTCGGCGTGCACCGCATGTACCAGGGCAAGTGGATCACCGGGATCATCTACCTGTTTACCGGCGGGCTGTTCTTCCTCGGCGTGCTCTATGACTTCTGGACATTGAACGACCAGGTATCGGTGCGCAATGCACAAGATCGATAAGGACGCGGGCGATAAAGCGTTGGCGGCTGGCTGAAGCGGGGCAGGAGCGGGCGGGGCGCCAAGTCCATGCTCGCGAGCCTGCCGCGGTTCGCGAGCATGGCTCGCTCCTACAGGATGATCCTCTTCAGCCCTCGTAACTGATCCGCCCGTCGACGAGGGTGTAGCGCACCGCGCCGGGCAGGCAGTGGCCCATGAACGGGCAGTTGCGGCCCTTGGAGAACCAGCGTTCGCCGGCCAGGGTCGAGCCCTGCGGATCGAACAGCACCAGGTCCGCCGGCAGGCCGGGCTGCAGCTGGCCGGTGGGCAGCTGCAGTGCCGCGGCCGGGCCGCTGGAGAGGCGCGCCAGCAGTGTCGGCAGGTCGAGCAGACCGTCCTGGACCAGCGTCAGTGCCAGCGGCAGGAGGATTTCCGCGCTGCTGATACCCGGTTCGGTCTCGCCGAACGGCGCCAGCTTGGCATCGGCCTCGTGGGGCTGGTGATGGCTGGAAATGGCCGAGATCACTCCGCTTTTCACTGCTTCGCGCAGGCCCTCGCGGTCGGCGGCGCTGCGCAGTGGCGGCTGCACGTGATAGAGGCTGGAGAAGCCATGCAGCGCCTCGTCGGTGAGAATCAGCTGGTACATCGCCACGTCGGCGCTGACCGGCAGGCCGCGGGCCTGGGCCTGGGCGATCATTTCGGCGCCGCGCGCGCTGCTCAGCTGGCTGAAATGCGCGCGTACGCCGGACTGTTCGACCAGCAGCAGGTTGCGCGCCAGCGCCACGGTTTCCGCGGTTTCGGGAATGCCGGCCAGGCCGAGGAAGCTGGCGGCCGGGCCTTCGTGGGCGAGCCCGCCTTCGGCCAGGCCGCTGTCCTGCGAGTGGAAGATCACGGTGAGATCGAAGCTGGCCGCATATTCCAGCGCGCGGCGCAGGTTGCGGTTGCTGGCGAAGTCGGCCAGGCCGTTGCCGAAGGCGACGCAGCCGGCCTCGCGCAGTGCGACCAGTTCGGAAAGCTGCTCGCCGGCCAGGTTGCGGGTCAGCGCGCCGATCGGGAAGACCTTGGCGTGGCCGGACTCGCGCGCGCGATCGAGGATCAGCTCGGTGACGGCCGCGGTGTCCAGCACCGGGCGCGTCTGTGGCGGGCAGCACAGGCTGGTGATGCCACCGGCCGCGGCGGCCAGGGTTTCGCTGGCGATCGTGCCCTTGCGGCTGTAGCCGGGCTCGCGCAGGGCGACGGCCAGGTCCACCAGCCCGGGGGCGGCGACCAGGCCCTGGGCATCGAGGGTGCGCTGGGCATCGAAGCCGGCCGGTGCCTGGCCGATCGCGGCGATCCGGCCGCCTTCCAGGAAGATGTCGGCGATGGCGTCGCGTCCGCTGGCGGGGTCGATAACGCGGGCGCGAGGATTCGGGTTGCCACCATTATTGCTGCTCCTCGGATACGGATTCGGAATCGATCTGGCGCTGCGCGGCCTGGCCGCTCATCGCCATGGACAGCACCGCCATGCGGATGGCGATGCCGTAGGTGACCTGGTTGAGGATCACCGACTGCGGGCCGTCGGCCACCGCCGATTCGATTTCCACGCCGCGGTTGATCGGCCCGGGATGCATGACGATGGCGTCGGGCTTGGCCAGCGCCAGGCGCTGGGTGGTCAGGCCGTAGAGCTTGTAGAACTCGCCCTCGCTGGGCAGCAGCCCGCCCTGCATGCGCTCGCGCTGCAGGCGCAGCATGATCACCACGTCGACGCCGCGCAGGCCCTCGTCCATGTCGTTGAACACGCGCACGCCGTATTGCTCGAGGCCTTCGGGCAGCAGGGTCTTCGGCCCGATCACGCGGATGTCCGGACAGCCCAGGGTCTTCAGCGCCAGCATGTTCGAGCGCGCCACCCGCGAATGCAGGATGTCGCCGACGATGGCCACCGCGAGATTCTCGAAGCCGCCCTTGTGGCGACGGATGGTGAGCATGTCGAGCATGCCCTGCGTCGGGTGGGCATGGCGGCCGTCGCCGCCGTTGATCACCGCCACGTCGGGGCAGACGTGCTCGGCGATGAAGTGCGCGGCGCCGGAGTCGGCGTGGCGCACCACGAACATGTCCGCCGCCATGGCTTCGAGGTTGCGCAGGGTATCGGTGAGCGTCTCGCCCTTGCTGGTCGAGGAGGTCGAGACGTTCAGCGTGATGACGTCGGCCGACAGGCGCTGCGCCGCCAGTTCGAAGGTGGTGCGGGTGCGCGTGGAGTTCTCGAAGAACACGTTGCAGACGGTCTTGCCACGCAGCAGCGGGACTTTCTTCACCGCGCGCGCGCCGACTTCGAGGAAGGAGTCGGCGGTGTCGAGGATCTCGGTGAGCAGCTCGCGGGGCAGGCCGTCGAGGGAAAGGAAATGGCGCAGCTGGCCGTTGTCGTTCAGCTGTAGCGGGCGCTTGGCGTCGGTGGGCGTCATCGCAGGATCTCGGTGGCGGGAGATGGACGGGTTGATGGGGCTGGGCTGGGGCTAACCGGCGCCCAGCAGCTGCGGTTCGAGCGCCAGCGGGGCGGGGCCGAGCAATTTAATCCGCTGCTCGGGCGCCAGCGACAGCGTGGCACCGACCACGTCGGGGCGGATCGGCAGTTCGCGGGCGTTGAGGTCGAGCAGGCAGACCAGCGTCACGCTGGCCGGGCGGCCGTAGTCGAAGAGCTCGTTGAGCGCGGCGCGGATGGTGCGGCCGGTCATCAGCACGTCGTCGATCAGGATCAGGTGCTGGCCTTCGATCTCGAACGGCAGCTCCGAGGGTTGGACCTGCGGGTGCAGGCCCTTGCGGGTGAAGTCGTCGCGGTAGAAGGACACGTCGAGGATGCCCAGCGCTTCGTTGCCGCCGCGCGCCGCGAGCAGCGCCTGGGCGACCCAGACACCGCCGGTGCGGATGCCGATGAAGCGCGGTTCCTGGATGTCGCGCTCGCTCAGGTGCTGCTGCAGTGCTGCGGCCATCTCTGGCAACAGCTGCTCGGGATTGGGCAGGTTCATGGGGTCTCCTTCAGGTCCGGATCAGGCTGGCGCGTGGTCGCTCAGCCAGCCCTCCAGTAATAAGGCGGCGGCCAGTGCATCGACCGGGCGTTCGCGATAGCCGCCATGCTGGCCCTGGCGCAGACGCGCGCCCTTGGCCTCGAAGGTGGTCAGGCGTTCGTCGTGGGTATGTACCGGCAGGTTGAAACGGCCGTTGAGTCGGCGGGCGAATTTTTCCGCGCGGGCGCTCATCTCGCTCGGGCTGCCATCCATGTTCAGTGGCAGCCCGACCACCAGCGCATCGGGTTGCCATTCGCGCAGCAGCGCTTCGACCTGCTGCCAGTCCGGCACGCCGTTCTGCGCCTTGAGCACGCACAGCTCGCGGGCCTGGCCGGTGACGACCTGGCCGACGGCCACGCCGATCTGCTTGGTGCCGTAGTCGAAGCCGAGCAGCAGACGAGGCCCGCTCATGCGTGGCCGACCTGGGTGCTGAGCAGGCGCAGGTCGATGCCCAGGGATGCGGCGGCGGCATCCAGGCGCTGCTCGTGCGGCAGGTCGAAGAGGATGTCCGGGCGCGCCGGGCAGCTCAGCCAGGTATTGTCGGCCAGTTCGGCTTCGAGCTGGCCGGCTTCCCAGCCGGCGTAGCCGAGTGCGACGAAATAGCGCTCGGGGCCCTGGCCATCGGCGATGGCGAACAGCGCGTCCTGGGAGGTGGACATGCCCAGCGGGCCGAGCGAGAGGGTCGCCTGGAACTGCTGATCGGCCGGGTGCAGGACGAAGCCGCGATCGGTCTGCACCGGGCCGCCGGAGAAGATCGGCAGGCTCTGGCAGGACGCGGGTACCGGCTCGTCCGGGCGCAACTGCTCGAGGATGTCGGCCAGGCTCAGGCCGCTCGGGCGATTGACGACCAGGCCCATGGCGCCTTCCGGCCCGTGTTCGATCAGATAGACCAGGGCCTGGGCAAAGTTCGGATCGGCCATCTGTGGCATGGCGATCAGAAAGTGATGCTTGAGGTAACTGGGCGCGGTGTTTTTCATGCGCGTTAGCTTAAGCGTTGCACTGCTTTCCGGCTACAGCTGCGACGCTTCGTCCGGGGCCCGAATCAGCGGCTCGACAGCCTGTCGCCGCGCTCGAAACGCCAGGTGCGGATGATCTCCACCTGGTCGAACTTCTGCGCCAGCTCGCCGGTGAACGGCGCGAAGGGCGCGGCCAGGCGCACGATGCGCAACGCGGCTTCGTCCAGCACGGCCTGCCCGGAGGATTCGATGACGCGCAGTTCGTGCACCGTGCCGTCGCTCTTGATCGTCACCAGCATGCGCAGGCTACCGTAGATCCGCTGGCGACGGGCTTCGTCCGGGTAGTTGAGATTGCCGATGCGCTCGACCTTCTTGCGCCATTCGTCGCGGTACCAGGCGCTGATGTCGCGCATGGTGGCGGCGCTGTTCTGCCGGCTGACCCGCGGCCGTTTGGCGTAGCGCTCGACCTCCTGCGCCAGTTCCGCCTCCAGGCTGGCGATCTCGGCGCTCAGCTGCGAACTGTCGAACGCCGGGGCCGGCTGCGGCTTGGGTTGCGGTTGCGCCTGCTGCTTGACCTCGGTCTTGTCCGGCTGCGGGCTGCGCGTGGCAACGGCGGTCTTGGCCGGTTCCGGACGCGTACTGCGCGGCGGCGTGGCGGGCGGGGTGACCTTGCGCACCTCGGTGTCCTGGAACGGCGCCTGCTCGGTGGTCTTCGGCGAGGCCTTGTGCTCGAGGGTGCCGCTACCCTGCTGGTTGTCCTGGGCGAGGAAGTCGGCTTCCTTCGGTTTTTCCTCGCTCTTGAAGGTCGAGAGGGTGATCTCCAGCGTCTTGCTGACCTGTTTCGGTTCGGCCAGGGTGAAACCCAGGCCGAGGATCAGCGCCAGGTGCAACGCGGCGGCCAGGAACAGGGTGAAGCCGAGCCTGTCCGCCGGGCGGACTCGGGTGATTTCAGGCGCGGGATGGCGGGTAACTGCGTTCATCGCATACAGGGTCGGCTCGGAGTGCCGCGCAGTCTGCCGGCTTTGAGCGCGAAGCCGCAAGCTTGGCGCTCAAAGCTGTTAGCTGGTTCAAGCTTGCAGCTTGGCGGCGATGGCTTCCATCAGGCGCTCGCCGATGCGGGTGTCGAAGGCATTGTCGATTTCGCGGATGCAGGTCGGACTGGTGATGTTGATTTCGGTGAGGTAGTCGCCGATCACGTCCAGGCCGACGAACAGCAGGCCGCGCTTGCGCAGCTCGGGGCCGACGATGGCGGCGATCTGGCGATCGCGGTCCGACAGCGGCTGCGCGACCCCGCGGCCGCCGGCGGCCAGGTTGCCGCGGGTTTCGCCGGCCGCCGGAATCCGCGCCAGGCAATAGGTACCGGCTCGCCGTCGATCATCAGGATGCGCTTGTCGCCATCCTTGATCGCCGGGATGTAGCGCTGCGCCATGATCTGCCGGCTGCCGTGCTCGGTGAGCACCTCGAGGATGACCGAGAGGTTCGGGTCGCCCTCGCGGTGGCGGAAGATCGAGGCGCCGCCCATTTCGTCCAGGGGTTTGAGAATGATGTCACGCTGCTCGCGGGCGAACTCGCGCAGAATGTCTGACCGCCGGCTGACCAGCGTCGGGGGCGTGCACTGCGGAAATTGCGTGGCGAAGAACTTCTCGTTGCAGTCGCGCAGGCTCTGCGGGCGATTGACCACCAGCGTCCCGGCCTTCTCCGCCAGCTCGAGCAGATAGGTCGCGTAGACGTATTCGCTGTTGAAGGGCGGGTCCTTGCGCATGAGGATCACGTCCAGATCGGCGAGGGCGGCGTCGAACTCCTCGTCCGCCTCGAACCAGTGCTGCGGATCGTTGAACACCCTGAGCGGCCGCATGCGGGCGCGGGCCTGGTCGCCGAACTGATAGAGGTCGCGCTGCTCCATGTAGAACAGCGTCCAGCCGCGGGCCTGGGCGGCCAGCAGCATGGCCAGCGAGCTGTCCTTCTTGAAGGCGATCTGCGCGATAGGGTCCATGATGATCCCGACGCGAACGGTCATGAGTTGTTCTCCGCAAGTGGGGCAGCAGAGGCTGCCAAATGGCTGAAATGTCGCTGCAGATTGGCGGCGGTTGTGCACTGGGTCAAGGAAAATCCCGCTGCTTTTGCGGTTGATAGCACGGGCTTGAGGAGTGTGCTAAAAAGGTCCCGCGATTGGGTGCAGCCCATCGATGGCAGGGCCTGCGGCGCACTGACATAACGATAAACTACGACTCACCGAGGCGATGGTAGGGCGAAATGGAACAGCACTCCGAGGGCTTGAAGGTCATGGTGATCGACGACTCGAAAACGATTCGTCGCACCGCTGAAACCCTGCTGAAGAAAGTAGGTTGCGATGTCATCACCGCAGTGGACGGTTTCGATGCGCTCGCCAAGATAGCGGACACTCATCCCCGCATAATCTTCGTCGATATTATGATGCCGAGGCTGGATGGTTATCAGACCTGCGCCCTGATCAAGAACAACAGTTCCTTCAAGTCGACGCCGGTGATCATGCTGTCCTCCAAGGATGGCCTGTTCGACAAGGCGAAAGGGCGTATCGTCGGCTCCGACCAATACCTCACCAAACCGTTCAGCAAAGAAGAGCTGCTCGGTGCGATCAAGGCGCACGTGCCGGATTTCGCACCGGTGGAGCAAGCATCCTGAAGTTCGGCATAGTGTGCCGCTGAAGCCTTCCTATGGAGAAAACATGGCTCGCGTTCTGATTGTTGATGATTCGCCGACCGAAATGTACAAGCTCACCGCCATGCTGGAGAAGCACGGTCACGTGGTGCTCAAGGCCGAGAATGGCGCCGATGGCGTCGCCCTGGCCCGCCAGGAGAAACCGGACGCGGTGCTGATGGATATCGTCATGCCGGGTCTGAATGGCTTCCAGGCCACCCGCCAGCTGACCAAAGATGCGGAAACCAGTCACATTCCGGTGATCATCGTCACCACCAAGGACCAGGAAACCGATAAGGTCTGGGGCAAGCGTCAGGGCGCCAAGGATTACCTGACCAAGCCGGTGGACGAGGCGACGTTGCTGAAAACCCTGAATGCCGTTCTGGCAGCTGACGCCGGGGTAACCCAAACTCGGACAAAGGGACATGGCCAGCATGGCTGACATGCAAACGCCGTTTCAGCGATTGCTGGAGCTGGACAACCGTTGCCGCGCACTCGCGGCAGGCCTGCCTTCTCAGCAGGAAGCCGTACAGACCTGGGGAGGGATCGGTTTTCGCATGGGGGGGCGGCTGTTCGTCGCGCCGATGGGGGAGGTTGGCGAGATTCTGCACGAGCCTCGCTACACCCTGCTGCCTGGCGTCAAGAGCTGGGTCAAGGGTGTCGCCAACGTGCGTGGCAGGCTGCTGCCGGTGATGGATCTTTGCGGCTATTTCGGCCTGGAGCTGTCGCCGTTGCGCAAGCAGCGGCGGGTGCTGGTGGTCGATCACCAGGAAGTGTTCGCGGGCCTGACCGTCGACGAGGTCTTCGGCATGCAACATTTCCCGGTGGAGACCTTCTCGGAGCAGTTGCCTCCGATCGAGGCGTCGATCCAGCCGTTCATTCATGGTGTGTTCCAGCGCGAGCAACCCTGGCTGGTCTTCAGCCCGCACGCGCTGGCTACGCATCAGGCGTTTCTGGACGTCGCTTTTTGAGTTGTAGGTGGGGTCGACCGAGGTCGGCCTTTTGGTTCTTGGATGGAAGCGCACGGAGGTCCAGGCGGGGGCCGGATAATGAAAAGAATGAATGCAAATGCTTTGTTGAGCGGTGTACGCAGCACGACGCTGACCACCGGTCTGTTCATCGTGCTGATCGTTTCGATCGTGCTGCTGTTCGCGAACTTCGCGTACGTCAACACGCAAGCGGACCACGATAACGAGTACATCGCTCACGCGGGAGAGCTGCGCGTTCTGTCCCAGCAGATCGCCAAGGACGCCGTGGAAGCGGCGGCGGGTACCCAGGAGGCATTCGCCTCGCTGAAGCAGGCCCGCAACGAGTTCGACCAGCGCTGGGGCTATCTCTCGCAGGGCAACGAGAGCATCGGCCTGCCGGCCGTGCCCGAGTCGCTGAGCACCGAGGTCAACGCGGTGGAGCAGGACTGGAACACCCTGCGTCGCGACACCGACGCCATTCTCGCCAGCGAGCAGACCGTTCTCTCGCTGCATCAGGTGGCCAGCACCCTGGCCGAAACCATTCCGCAGCTGCAGGTCGAGTACGAGGAAGTCGTCGACATCCTGCTCGAGAGTGGCGCCCCGGCGGCCCAGGTCTCGGTGGCCCAGCGTCAATCGCTGCTGGCCGAACGTATTCTCGGCTCGGTGAACAAGGTGCTGTCCGGCGATCAGGACTCGGTACAGGCCGCGGACATGTTCGGTCGCGATGCCAGCCTGTTCGGCCGCGTATTGAACGCGATGATCGAGGGCAACGTGGCGATGGGCATCACCGCGGTATCCGACGCGGAAGCGCGGGACCGGCTGGCCGAGATCGCCGAGCTGTTCCAGTTCGTCTCCGGCTCGGTGGACGAGATTCTCGAAACGTCGCCGGAGCTGTTCCAGGTCCGCGAATCGGCCAACAGCATCTTCGAGGTTTCGCAGACGCTGCTGGACAAGACCTCCGCCCTGTCGCAAGGCCTGCAGAACCGCGCGGACGCCCGCTATCTCAATACCATCCTCGGCTACGTGCTGGGCGCGCTGGCATTGGCCTCGATCATCCTGATCGGCCTGGTCATGGTTCAGGAGGCGCGTCGCCGCCTGAGCGAGACCGCCGAGAAGAACGAACGCAACCAGGCCGCGATTCTGCGTCTGCTCGACGAAATCGGCGACCTCGCCGACGGTGACCTGACCGTGGCCGCGACGGTGACCGAGGACTTCACCGGTGCGATCGCCGACTCGATCAACTACTCCATCGACCAGCTGCGCGAACTGGTTGCCACCATTAACCAGACCGCCGTCCAGGTATCGGGTGCCGCCCAGGAAACCCAGGCGACCGCCATGCACCTCGCCGAGGCATCCGAGCACCAGGCGCAGGAAATCGCCGGCGCTTCGGCGGCGATCAACGAGATGGCCGTCTCCATTGACCAGGTATCGGCCAACGCCGCGGAATCGTCGGCGGTAGCGGAGCGCTCGGTAGCCATTGCCAACAAGGGCAACGAGGTGGTGCACAACACCATTACCGGCATGGACAACATCCGCGAGCAGATCCAGGACACCTCCAAGCGGATCAAGCGTCTCGGCGAATCGTCCCAGGAGATCGGTGACATCGTCAGCCTGATCAACGACATTGCCGACCAGACCAACATCCTCGCCCTCAACGCGGCGATCCAGGCCTCCATGGCCGGTGACGCGGGTCGCGGCTTCGCGGTGGTAGCGGACGAAGTACAGCGCCTGGCGGAACGTTCCTCGGCGGCGACCAAGCAGATCGAGGCACTGGTCAAGACCATTCAGACCGACACCAACGAGGCGGTGATCTCCATGGAGCAGACCACCTCGGAAGTGGTGCGTGGGGCGCGTCTGGCCCAGGACGCCGGTGTGGCGCTGGAAGAGATCGAGAAGGTATCCAAGACACTCGCGGCGCTGATCCAGAACATCTCCAACGCGGCGCGCCAGCAGGCGTCGTCCGCCGGCCACATCTCCAACACGATGAACGTGATTCAGGAGATCACCTCGCAGACTTCCTCGGGTACCACCGCTACCGCCAAGAGCATCGGTAACCTGGCGAAGATGGCCAACGAGATGCGCCATTCCGTTTCCGGCTTTACCCTGCCGGATGCTCAGGATCAGGCCTGACTTGACGAGCGCGGCAGTCGCTGAAGGCTGCCGCCGATGATCATGCGCGAGGGGCAGGGCATGCAGCCGAGGTTTGACTGGGCATTGGAGCCCTTGGCCGATATGTCGCCGGCGGAATTCCATGACTGGCAGGCGCTTCTCGAAGAGCGCTCCGGCATGGTGGTCAGCGAGCGCAGGCGCACGTTTCTGCAGACCAATCTGAGCGCGCGCATGCGTGAAGTCGGGGTGCGCGATTACGCTAGCTACTATCGTCAGGTTACCTCCGGCCCGCGCGGGGCGGTGGAATGGTCGACGCTGATGGACCGACTGACCGTGCAGGAGACGCGTTTCTACCGCCATCCGGCATCCTTCGAACTGCTCGAAGGCTACCTGCGCCAGCGCCTCGAACAGGGCGCGCTGGAGCGCCCCTGGGCGCTGTGGAGCGTGGGCTGCTCGAGTGGCGAGGAGACCTACTCGCTGGCCATCACCGCCGCCGAGGTGTTGCGCGATGGCGAGGCTGCCGGCCGCTTCGGCGTCACCGGTACCGACATCAGCCTCAGCGCCCTGGAAAAGTCGCGCGCGGCGGTCTATGGCGCGCGCCGGCTGGAACAGGTGGCGACGGGCTTGCGCGAGCGCTATTTCCAGCCGCTGCTGCCCGATCGCTTTCAAGTCTTGCCCAGCCTGGCCGCACGCGTGTGCTTCGCCAGGCTCAACGTGCTGGAGCTGGCGAATGCGCCGCTTTCCGGCATGGACGTCATTTTCTGTCAGAACCTGTTGATCTACTTCCGCCGCTGGCGTCGCCGCGAAATCCTCAACCGCCTGGCCGAGCGCCTGGCGCCGGGAGGTCTGCTGGTGATCGGGGTCGGTGAAGTGGCTGGTTGGCAGCATCCGGAGCTGTTGCCGGTGGCCAACGATCAGGTTCTGGCCTTTACCCGGAAAAGTTTATGAGCGGAGTCGCTATGGGTGATCGGCATGATTATGTCGCCCTGGAGTGGGTGAAAGGCGAGATTGCCGAAACGCTTAAGCAGGCGCGTCAGGCGCTGGAAGCCTTCGTCGAGAATCCGCAGGACTCGACCCGGATGCGCTTCTGCCTGACCTATGTGCATCAGGTCCATGGCACTCTGCAGATGGTCGAGTTCTTCGGTGCGGCACTGCTCGCCGAGGAGATGGAACAGCTGGCACAGGCGCTGCTCGACGAGCGCGTGGCCAACCAGGCCGAGGCGCTCGAGGTGCTGATGCAGGCGATCCTGCAGATGCCGGTCTATCTGGACCGCATCCAGAGCGCGCGCCGCGACCTGCCGATGGTGGTGCTGCCGCTGCTCAACGACCTGCGGGCCGCCCGTGGCGAGAAGCTGCTTTCGGAAACCAGCCTGTTCTCGCCCGACCTGTCCGGGCGCACCCCGGCATTGCCGAGCGAGTCGGTCGAGCGCCTGCGTACCGAGGGCTTGCCGGTGCTGCTGCGCAAGCTGCGGCAGATGCTGCAGGTCGCCCTGGTGGGGGTGATCCGCAACCAGGAGCTGCCGACCAACCTGGGCTACATGGCCCGCGTCTTCGCCCGTCTGGAGATGCTCTGCAAGGACGCGCCGCTGGGCGCCTTGTGGCAGATCGCCTCGGGCATGGTCGAGGGCCTGGCCAGTGGTGGCGTGGCCAACGGCACCTCGGTGCGCACGCTGTTGCGCCAGGTGGACAAGCAGCTCAAGCGTCTGGTCGAACAGGGCGCCGATGGCCTCAATCAGGCCGCGCCCGACGAGCTGATCAAGAACCTGCTGTTCTATGTCGCCAAGGCCCCGGGGCAGACGCCGCGCATCCAGGCATTGAAGGCTCACTACCGGCTCGATGACGCGCTGCCCGACAGCGCCGTGGTCGATCAGGAGCGCGCCCAACTGGCGGGACCCGACCGTGGCGCGATGCGCTCGGTGGTGGCCGCGCTGTGCGAGGAACTGGTTCGGGTCAAGGACAGTCTCGACCTGTTCGTGCGCAGCGATCGCAAGGTCATCGCCGATCTGGCCGGCCTGGAAGTGCCGCTCAAGCAGATCGCCGATACCCTGGCGGTGCTCGGCTTTGCGCAACCGCGCAAGATCGTGCTCGACCAGATCGCCCTGGTCCAGGCACTGGCCCAGGGGCGGCGCGAGCCCGACGACGCCGTGCTGATGGATATCGCCGGGGCGCTTTTGTATGTCGAGGCGACGCTGGCCGGCATGGTCGGCGGGCCAGCCGAGGAGCGCAACGAAGACAGCCACCTGCCGACCACCGATGTGGCGCAGATCCACCAGCTGGTGATCCGTGAGGCGCGCACCGCTCTGGAGCAGGCCAAGGACGCGATCATCGAATTCATCGCCTCGCAATGGAATCACGAGCACCTGGCCCGGGTGCCGGAACTGCTCACCCAGGCCCGCGGCGGTCTCGCCATGATCCCGCTGGAGCGTGCTGCGGCATTGCTCGGCGCGTGTAACGGCTACATCCAGGAACAGCTGCTGGCGCACCAGGCCGTGCCCGACTGGCAGAGCCTGGATACGCTCGCCGATGCGATCACCAGCGTCGAGTATTACCTCGAACGCCTGAGCGAGGACTGCGGTACTCAGGGCGACCTGATCCTCGACGTCGCCGAGGAGAGCCTGCAGAACCTCGGCTATTCCCTGCGCGATGCGCAGCTGGCGCCAGCGATGCAGCCCTTGGCCGCTGCCGGGCTCGACGATCCGCTGGAAGAGATCGAGGTATTGCCCGAAGAGCTGGAGCCTGAGCCGAGCGGCGAGGCGTTCGAGTCAGCCGCCGCCAGCGAAGCGGAGCCGGCGTTTTACGCCGAGCCGGAAATGCCGTTCGAAGCGGCGGCTTTTCCGGTCGATGCCCAACCGGCGACTGACCTGGCCGACGAGTCGTTCGAGGAAGAGATCGTTTTCAGCCTGCCCGAGGAGCCGCAGGCCGAGCGGCCAGGCATCGCCGAAGCTGCCGCGCCGGCTGAGCCCGACGAGCCGGCGCTGGCTGACTGGAGCGAGGCGCAGTTCGCCGAGCTCGAGCTGCCGGAAGTCACCCTGCCAGCCTTCGCCGAGCCGGAGCCCACGCAGCCTGCAGACGCCGAGCCGACGATCAGCCTGGAACAGGTCATGGCCGCCCCGGTTGCGGCGATCAACCCGCCGGCCCAGGACGTCCCGCCGAGCCTGTTGCCGCCGCCTGCCGACGAGGAGCCGGTCGACGAAGACCTGCTGGATGTCTTCATCGAGGAAGCCGCCGAGGTTCTGGAAACCATTGCCGAGCACCTGCCCGCCTGGGTCGCGAACCCCGAGGACAAGGACGCGCTGGGCGAGGTACGCCGCGCCTTCCATACGCTCAAGGGCAGCGGCCGGATGGTGCGGGCACTGATCATCGGCGAGCTGGCCTGGTCCATCGAGAACCTGCTCAACCGCGTGCTGGATCGCAGCATCGAGCCCGCCGAGCCGGTCAAGCAGGTGGTGAAGGATGTCGTCGCGCTGATGCCGGAGCTGGTCGAGGAATTCGCCGCCAAGGCCCAGCGCCAGCGCGACGACGTCGACCGCCTGGCCGCGATGGCACATGCCTTGGCCAAGGGACAGCCGATCCAACCGCCGCCGGCCGGCACAGTGCCGTCCAAACCCGAGCAGCCTGGTGCTGGTGCGGCGGTGTCCGACGAGGATGCGCTGGACCCGCAACTGCTGGAGATCTTTCGCAACGAGGCCGAAGCGCACCTGAGCACGCTGGTCAGCTTCCTCGCCGATTGCGCGCAGCGCCTGCCGCAGCCGGTGACCGACGCCCTGCAGCGCGCCCTGCATACGCTCAAGGGCAGCGCGCACATGGCCGGCATCCTGCCGATGGCGGAGATCGCGATGCCACTGGAGAAGATGGTCAAGGAGTTCAAGACCAACCTGATCCAGATGGACCTGGCCGAAGCCGAACTGCTGCACGACGCCGAACAACTGCTGCGCCAGGGCCTGGCCAATCTCGAGCATGAGCCGCTGGCGCCGATCGCGGGGGCGGCCGCATTTCTCGAGCGGGTACATGCCCTGCATCAGGCCCGTCTGGCCGAGGCCGGCGCACGCAAGGAAAACGAGACCGGCGAGACGCGCGATCCGAGCATGATCGCCCTGTTCCTCTCCGAGGGCATGGACATCCTGCTGGATGCCGAGAACCTGCTGCGCAGCTGGCGCGAACACCCTGCCGAGCGTCAGGAGCTCTCCGCATTGCTGCAGGAGCTGACCACGCTCGGCCAGGCGCGCGGATGGCCGATCTGCCGCAGATGGATGCACTCTGCCAGGTGTTGCTGCGGCTGTATGCGGTGGTCGAGGAGGGGCGCCTGGCGGTCAGCGAGCGCTTCTTCGATGACGTCCAGCAGGGCCATGAGGCGCTGGTCGGCATGATGGACCAGGTGGCCGCGGCGCTGCAGGTCAGCGAGCAGGCGGAACTGGTCGCTCGGCTGGAGGCATTGCTCGATGAGGCGGTCGATCCGCTGGCGCTCGAGCAAGAGATGCTGGAAGAACTGCAACCGGCTGCCGTCGAGGCCCCCTTGCCGATGGCAGACTCCTTGGCCGAAGCCGAAGCCGAAGCCGAAGCCGAAGCCGAAGCCGAAGCCGAAGCCTGGCCGGCCACCGAGGCCTCCGCTGCCATCGATGACGACGAAGAGGATCTCGACCAGGAAATGGTGGAGATCTTCCTCGACGAGGCCGTCGACCTGATGGAAAGCGCGGGGCACGCACTGGACCGCTGGCTGGCCGACCCGGCCAACCAACTGGCGCTCTCGTCGCTGTTGCGCGACCTGCATACCCTCAAGGGTGGCGCGCGGATGGCCGGCATCCGACCGATCGGCGACCTGGCGCACGAGCTGGAGTCGCTCTACGAGGGGCTGTCCGACGGCCGCTATACGCATTCCGCACCGCTGGCTGCGTTGCTGCAGCGCAGCCACGATCACCTGGCGCTGCAACTCGATCAGTTGCAGCGCCAGCAGCCGATGACCAGCGCCGGCGAGTTGATCGAGTCGATGCGCGCCTTCCGCCAGGGCGTCATGTCGACGTTCGACGCCGTCGACATGGGGCGAGCCGAAGACGCCGCGCTGCCCGAAATCAGCGAGTCGGGCGAGCCGGACGCAGCCGGGATCGTGGATGCTCCGGCCGAAGCCGAAGCCGAAGCCGAAGCCGAAGCCGAGCTCGACGAGCCGCTGCCGGAGTTCGGCTCCTTGGAACTTTCAGCGATCGATTTCGACGAGGTGGCGCCCGAAAAAAAAACGGTGGACGATCAACCGCCGGTGATTGACCTTGCGCCGGCGCCCGCCGAGGCCGAGCCGGCGGCGGATGGCCAGGTCGGGTTGCAGGCGGTGCCGGACGAGCGTGACGCCGAACTGGTGGAAATCTTCCTCGAGGAAGGTTTCGATCTCATCGAAAGTGCCGCGGGCGGTTTGCAGCGCTGGATGGCCGATGTCGACAACAGCCTCGAGCTCGAGGCGCTGCAGCGCGATCTGCACACCCTCAAGGGTGGTGCGCGAATGGCCGACATCCGCGAGATCGGCGACCTGGCCCATGAACTGGAGTATCTCTACGAGGGGCTGTGCGCCGGCAACTATCGCGCCAGCCCCGAGCTGTTCGGCCTGCTGCAGGCGTGCCAGGACCGCCTGGCCGAAATGCTCGAGGCCGTGCGCGACCAGCAGGCCGTACCCGCCGGCGATGGCCTGATCGAAACCATCCGCCGCTTTCGCAGCAACCCCGACGAACGACTGAGCATGCCCAGCAGCGTTTCACTGAAGGCGGCCCAGGACGACGCCCAGCCGGCCGCCGAGGCGGAGATCCTCGACATCTTCGTCGAGGAGGCGGATGACCTGCTGGAGGAAATGGAGTCGGCCCTCGGGCGCTGGGATGCCGTGCGTGACGATGCCGCGCCGCTGGGTGACATGCTGCGCGTCCTGCATACCCTCAAGGGCGGTGCGCGGCTGGCCGGGCAGAGCGCCCTGGGCAACCTGGCGCACGATCTGGAACAGCGCCTGAGCGAGGCGCAGCTGCAAGGCGCGCCCTGGCCGGACAGCCTGTTCCTCGACATACAGCAGGGTTACGACGCGCTGCTCAAGGACGTCGAACAGCTGCGGGCGAGCCTCGCCGTGGACGGCGCCGATGAACCCATGCAGGCGCCTGCCGAGCCGGAGCCGGCGCGTCCGAGCGCGCCGCCGGCGCTGCAGCAGCCGATCGTCGCGGTCAGCACCCAGTCCGCGCCGACCAGTACGCCGGCCAAGGTACTGCCGTTCATCCGCCGGGCACAGCAGGCCGCTCAGGAGGCCGCCGCGCGGCGCGCACCGCAGGAACTGGTCAAGGTCCCGGCGGAATTGCTCGAAGGGCTGGTCAACCTCGCCGGCGAGACCTCGATCTTCCGGGGCCGCGTGGAACAACAGGTGAGCGACGTCGGCTTCACCCTCGGCGAGATGGAAGCCACCATCGAGCGTGTACGCGATCAGTTGCGCCGGCTGGATACCGAGACCCAGGCGCAGATCCTCAGCCGCTACCAGGCCGAAGCCGAGCGGGCCGGCTACGACGACTTCGATCCGCTGGAAATGGACCGCCACTCGCAATTGCAGCAGCTGTCGCGGGCGCTGTTCGAGTCGGCTTCCGACTTGCTCGACCTGAAGGAAACCCTGGCGGCGCGCAACCGTGACGCCGAAACCCTGCTGCTGCAGCAGGCTCGGGTCAACACCGAGCTGCAGGAGGGCCTCATGCGCACGCGCATGGTGCCGTTCGAACGGCTGGTGCCGCGGCTGCGGCGGATCGTTCGGCAGGTCGCCGGCGAGCTGGGCAAGCAGGTCGAGTTCCTCGTCGGCAATGCCACCGGCGAGATGGACCGCAGCGTGCTGGAGCGCATCGTCGCGCCGCTGGAGCACATGCTGCGCAACGCGGTGGACCACGGCATCGAGTCGGTGGAGCGCCGCCGCGCCGCCGGCAAGCCCGAACAGGGGCGCATCCGCCTGGATCTGGCGCGCGAGGGTGGCGATATCGTCCTGACCCTGGCCGATGACGGGGCCGGTATCAACTTCGACGCGGTACGCCGCAAGGCGATCGAGCGCGGGCTGATGACCGCCGATAGCGATCTCACCGAGCACGAGGTCCTGCAGTTCATCCTCGAGGCCGGCTTCTCCACCGCCGAGCGGGTCACGCAGATCTCCGGCCGCGGCGTCGGCATGGACGTGGTGCACTCGGAGGTCAAGCAGCTCGGCGGCTCGATGAGCATCGAGTCGACGCTGGGCCAGGGCACCCGCTTCCTGATCCGCCTGCCGTTCACCGTGTCGGTCAACCGCGCGCTGATGGTCTATTCCGGCGAGGACCTCTATGCGATCCCGCTGAACACCATCGAAGGCATCGTGCGGGTCTCGCCCTACGAGCTGGAAGCCTACTACCAGCCCGGCGCGCCGCGCTTCGAATATGCCGGGCAGGCCTACGAGCTGCGCTACCTGGGCGAGCTGCTGAACAACGGGCAGAAGCCCAAGCTGGTCGGGCAGAGCCTGCCGCTGCCGGTGATCCTGGTGCGCTCGAAGGAGCACAGCGTCGCGGTGCAGGTCGACAGCCTGGCCGGCTCGCGGGAAATCGTGGTGAAGAGCCTCGGCCCGCAGTTCGCCGGAGTCCACGGCATTTCCGGCGCGACCATCCTCGGTGACGGGCGCGTGGTGGTGATTCTCGACCTGCTGGCGACCATCCGCGTGCTCCATGCGCACCTGCTGACGCAAATGCAGCAGCCGCGCCTGCTCGACCAGGCGCCGGAGGCCGTCGAGGTGGAGAGCGAGCGGCCGACGCTGGTCATGGTGGTGGACGACTCGGTTACCGTACGCAAGGTCACCAGCCGCCTGCTGGAACGCAACGGCATGAACGTGCTGACCGCCAAGGACGGGGTCGACGCCATTACCCAGCTGCAGGAGCGCAAGCCGGACGTCATGCTGCTGGATATCGAGATGCCGCGCATGGACGGCTTCGAAGTGGCCACTCTGGTACGCCACGACGAGCGCCTCAAGGACCTGCCGATCATCATGATCACCTCGCGTACCGGCGAGAAGCACCGCGATCGGGCGCTGGGCATCGGCGTCAACGAATACCTCGGCAAGCCGTACCAGGAGTCGCTGCTGCTCGAGACCATTCAACGGCTGGTCAAGAGCGATGACTGAAGCCATGGCCGCTCGCATCGCGGTCCTCGCCGACACCTCGCTGCAGCGCCATGTGTTGCAGCAGGCGTTGAGCGCCAATGGCTACCAGGTCGTGCTGAACAATGACCCGGGGCGCCTGGAACCGGCGGACCTGGACGGCACCGAGGCCGACCTCTGGCTGGTCGACCTGGCGCAGACCGAGGATTCGCCGCTGGTCGATGCCTTGCTCGAGCGCGACCGCACGCTGGTGCTGTTCGGCGAGGGGCACGCGCCCGAACGCAACTCGGAGCATTATCCGCGCTGGGAGCGGCGCCTGTTCGGCAAGCTCAAGCGGCTGGTCGGCGATTCCACCCATGCGGTGGGGCCGTCTCGAAGTGCTGAAGGGCGAGGCACAGCGCCCCGCCCGGCTGGAATTGCCGCGGGCGCTGGCCGGCAGCGAATCGCAAGCCGGTGCGCCCGCGGCCCAGGTCTGGCTGCTGGCCGCCTCGCTGGGGGGGCCGGAAGCGGTCAAGGCTTTTCTCGATGCCTTGCCCGGGGGGCTGCCGCTGGGTTTCATCTATGCCCAGCATATCGAGGCCAGCTTCGAGTCGGCCTTGTCCCAGGCGGTCGGGCGGCACAGCCAGTGGCAGGTCCGGCAGGTGGGTACGGACGAGCCGGTGCGTTGTGGCGAGGTGATCATCGCGCCGATCGGCGAGGAACTCTGTTTCGCCCCCGATGGCAGCCTGCGGCTCAGCGGTCGCTGCTGGCCGGAGCCCTACAGCCCCTCGATCGATCAGATGATGCTCAACCTGGCCCAGCAGTTCGGCGAGCGCTGCGGCGTCATCGCATTCAGCGGCATGGGCAGCGACGGTAGCGCTGCCGCCGCCTACGTCCTGCGCCAGGGCGGGCGGGTCTGGACCCAGCGCGCCGATTCCTGCGCCTGTTCCAGCATGCCTGACACCCTGCGCGAAGGGGGCTACAGCTCGTTCAGCGGTAGCCCGCGCGAGCTGGCGCAGGCCCTGGTCATTCATCTCGCGAAGCAGGCCGCTCCGGTCGCCGCGCTCCTCGAACAGGATATTTCATGAGCCAATCGGTTGTTTCCCAGGATAGCCAGAGCAGTCTCACCGGGTTGCTGGTGCCCCTGTCCGATCGCACCCTGCTGCTGCCCAACGTGGCGGTAGCCGAGCTGATTCCCTACCGCGCGCCGCAGGCGGCGCAGGGGGCGCCGGCATGGCTGCTCGGCCAGGTGCAGTGGCGCGACCTGAGCCTGCCGCTGCTGTCCTTCGAGGCGGCTTCCAGCGGTCAGCCGGTGCCGGTCGGCAATGGCGCGCGGGTCGCCGTGCTCAACGCGATCGGCGGCCGCGAGCACGTCAAGTTCATCGCTCTGCTGGTACAGGGGATCCCGCATTCGATCAAGGTCGACGACAGTCTGGCGCGGGCGGAGGCCGAGCTTGCGCCGCTGGAGCTGGACGCGGTGAACCTGGGCGATGTGCAGGCACGGATTCCCGACCTGGTCGGGCTCGAGCAGAAACTGGCGGATGCCGGGCTGATCTGAATCCGCCTGTTGGGGTCATGTGGGTCGGTTGGCGCTGGGGGTGGGGACCGACGTGAAGGCGTTGGGCTTCGTCGCTGCGCTCCCCAGCGGAACGCCGCCCGCCCCAACCTACATGCCCGGCCCAACCTGCACTCTGATTCCGCCTGTCGGTGCCACGGGTAGGTTGGCGTTGAGCGCAGCGAAGCCCAACAAGAATTGGCGTGAGGCTGCATGCCCCGAGGTCTGGTGGTCTCTAGAAATCGCCCCACAACTGCTGCGCCACGCTCAGCGCCACCACCGGTGCCGTCTCGGTACGCAGCACCCGCGGGCCGAGGCGGGCGGGGTGGAAGCCGGCTGCACCGGCGCGTTCGACCTCGGCATCGCTCAGGCCGCCCTCGGGGCCGATGAGGAACGCCAGCGTCTGCGGCCTGGCATGACTCGCCAGCGGTGCGGCGACCGGATGCAGCACCAGTTTCAGTTCCGCTTCGACACTCAGCCAGTCGTCGAGGGTGCGTGGCGCATGGATAACCGGTAGTACCGAGCGGCCGCACTGTTCGCAGGCGCTGATGGCGATCTGGCGCCAGTGCGCCAGGCGCTTGTCGGCACGCTCATCGTTCAGGCGCACCTCGCAGCGTTCGCTGACGATCGGGGTGATCTGCGCGACGCCCAGTTCGGTCGCCTTCTGGATGGCCCAGTCCATCCGCTCTCCACGCGACAATCCCTGCCCGAGGTGGATTCGCAGCGGTGACTCCGGCTGGCCGGGCAGCTGTTCCTGCAACTCGACGACCACCAACTTCTTGCCGACGTCGGTGAGCACGCCGCGGAATTCGCTGCCGCTGCCGTCGAACAACTGCACCGCGCAACCGGCGGCCAGCCGCAGCACCCGGCTGATGTAGTGAGCCGCTGCTTCGGGCAGCGGGTGCTGGCCGAGGGCTAGCGGGGCATCGATGAAGAAGCGAGAGAGGCGCATAAGGGCAGCTGTAAGCGGCAAGTTGGAAGCGGCAAGTCTAAAGCATCAGTGGACCGGCTCGCAGGCCGCATTTCTTGAAGCTTGCCGCTGCCGTCAGCCCGGATCCCGAAACCCCGGATACCGGCCGGCCGGTACCGCCACGCTCACCGTCTCGCGGGTCGCGATGTCGATGCCTTCGCTGGCAACCTCGGCGAGGAAATCGATCTGTTCCCCGGTGATGCAGTAGGGCGGCAGGAAATACACCACGCTGCCCAGCGGGCGCAGCAGGGCGCCGCGCTCCAGGGCGTGCTGGTAGACCTTGAGGCCACGTCGCTCCTGCCAGGGGTAGGGGGTGCGGCTGGCCTTGTCCTGGACCATCTCGATGGCCAGCGCCATGCCGGTCTGGCGCACCTCGGCGACCTGCGGGTGCTCGGCCAGGTGCGCGGTGGCGCTGGCCATGCGTGCGGCCAGCGCCTTGTTCGCCTCGATGACGTTGTCCTCGGCGAAGATGTCCAGCGTCGCCAGCGCCGCGGCGCAGGCCAGTGGGTTGCCGGTGTAGGTGTGCGAGTGGAGGAAGGCGCGCAGGGTCGAATAGTCGTCGTAGAAGGCCTGGTACAGCCGGTCGGTGGTGAGTACCGCGGCCATCGGCAGGTAGCCGCCGGTCAGCGCCTTGGACAGGCAGAGGAAATCGGGGGTGATGCCGGCCTGCTCGCAGGCGAACATCGTTCCCGTGCGGCCGAAGCCGACGGCGATCTCGTCATGGATCAGGTGCACCTCGTAGCGGTCGCAGGCTTCGCGCAGCAGCTTGAGGTAGACCGGATGGTACATGCGCATGCCGCCGGCGCCCTGGATCAGCGGCTCGACGATGACCGCGGCGATCTCCCGGTGATACTCGGCCAGGGTGCGCTCCATGTACGCGAACATGGCGCGCGAGTGCTCTTCCCAGCCCATGCCCTCGGGCCGCAGGTAGCAGTCCGGGCTCGGCACCTTGAAGGTATCCAGCAGCAGCGGTTTGTAGGTGTCGGTGAACAGCGCGACGTCGCCCACCGACATCGCTGCGACGGTTTCGCCGTGGTAGCTGTTGCTCAGGGTGACGAAGCGCTGCTTCTCCGGCCGGCCGCTGTTGCGCCAGTAATGGAAGCTCATCTTCAGCGCGACCTCGATGCCGGTCGAGCCGTTGTCGGTATAGAACACCCGTTCCAGTCCGGCCGGCGTCAACGCGACCAGCCGCTCCGACAGCTCCACTACCGGCTGGTGGCTGAAGCCGGCGAGCATCACATGTTCCAGTTGATCGACCTGATCCTTGATGCGCTGGTTGATGCGCGGGTTGGCATGGCCGAAGACGTTCACCCACCAGGAACTGACTGCATCCAGGTAGCGCTTGCCGTCGAAATCCTCCAGCCACACGCCCTCGCCGCGGCGGATGGGGATCAGCGGCAGCTGTTCATGGTCCTTCATCTGGGTGCAGGGGTGCCAGAGCACGGCGAGGTCGCGTTGCATCCAGCTGTCGTTCAGGCTCATCGTCGCTCCTTTGCAGTGTGTCGGCGCAGCCTAGCAGAAGTGCGCCGCCGCGATTGAGTTGGGCAGTTCCTATCGGCTAGTTCGATGTTTCAGAGCGAAAAAATGCGCTCTATACCGATATATGACGGGCTAGGCTAGTTGCCTTCGAATTGAAGGAACAGGTCGATGCACTGGCGCAACTCCCCCACCCACTATGGATTGACCAGCATCCTGCTGCACTGGCTGGTCGCCGTCGCGGTATTCGGCCTGTTCGGCCTGGGCTTGTGGATGGTCGGCCTGAACTACTACAGCAGCTGGTATCGCACCGCTCCGGAGCTCCACAAGAGCATCGGCATCGTGCTTTTCGCCGTGATGCTGCTGCGGGTGCTGTGGCGCCTTCTCAGCCCCGGCCCGGTCGCCCTGGCCAGTCATGGGGCGCTGACCCGGCTGACGACCAAGCTTGGCCACGGCCTGCTGTATGCCGGGCTGTTCGCCGTGATGATCTCGGGTTACCTGATTTCCACCGCCGACGGCCGGCCCATCGGCGTGTTCGGCTGGTTCGAGGTGCCGGCGCTGATCAGCGGCCTGCCCAGGCAGGAAGATATCGCCGGCCTGGTTCACGAATATCTCGCCTGGGCGCTGATGATTCTCGCGGGGCTGCATGCCCTGGCAGCGCTCAAACACCATTTCATCGATCACGATACGACGCTCAAACGCATGTTCGGGCGCGTGGATGGTTAATCGAAGTCCGTCAGGAGAACCCATGATGTTGAAGAAAACCCTCGCCGCATTCGCCCTGGGCTCAGCCCTGTTCGCCGGTCAGGCCATGGCCGCCGACTATGTCATCGACAAGCAGGGCCAGCACGCCTTCGTCAACTTCAAGATCAGCCACCTCGGCTACAGCTGGTTGTGGGGGACCTTCAAGGACTTCGACGGCCGCTTCAGTTTCGATGCCGCCCAGCCGGAAGCGAGCAAGGTCAACGTCACCCTGAAGACCGCCAGCGTCGATACCAACCATGCCGAGCGTGACAAGCACCTGCGCAGCGACGATTTCCTCAACGTCGGCAAGCACCCGACCGCGACCTTCGAATCCACCTCGGTGAAATCCACCGGAGAAGGCACCGCCGACATCAGTGGCAACCTCACGCTGAACGGTGTGACCAAGCCGGTGGTGATCGCCGCCCGCTTCATCGGCGAAGGCGACGATCCCTGGGGTGGCTACCGCGCCGGTTTCGAGGGCAGCACCACGCTGACGCTCAAGGACTTCGGTATCAAGATGGACCTCGGCCCGGCGTCGCAGACGGTCGACCTGATCATCTCCGTCGAAGGTGTGCGGCAGTAGGTTGCACGGGATGTGTCATGGACGCCGGCGTATGCCGGCGTTCTGTTTTGTGGCGCAGCGACAGGTGCAGTGATGGACAGTGGACAGAGCCTGTCTGGCTCAGAGGTTTTGCAACATTTAGTCAGCCCTGAACGGTTTACAGACAGTCTTGGATGTAAGTATATTCCCGTAATTCCGCCAGCCGCGTCTGCGCTCGGCCGTCATTCTTTGCGCCTGCAGCTTTTCAAGAGGTTTCCCATGCCAATCAAGCCAGCCAGTGCTGCCCTGATCTCCATTCTTGCCGTGGCTGTTTTCCTTGCAGGCTGCGAGGAGCAGGCGCCGCCGCCTGCCCAGGAGGCGCCGCGGGTCGGCATCGTCACGCTGCAGGCCGAGCCGTTCGCGCTGACCACCGAGTTGCCCGGGCGCACCCGCGCCTACCGCATCGCCGAGGTTCGGCCGCAGGTCAATGGCATCATCCAGAAGCGCCTGTTCACCGAAGGCAGCGACGTGAAGGCTGGCCAGCAGCTGTACCAGATCGACGCGGCGGTATACGACGCGACGCTCAAGAGCGCGCAGGCCAGCCTGGCGTCGAGCAAGTCGCTGGCCGAACGCTATGCCGAGCTGGTCAAGGACCAGGCCGTCAGCCGGCAGGCCTACGACGAGGCGCGTGCCGCCAGCCTGCAGGCCGAGGCGGACGTCGAGCGCGCCCGCATCGACCTGCGCTACACCAAGGTGCTGGCGCCCATTTCCGGGCGTATCGGCCGCTCCGCCGTTACCGAAGGAGCACTGGTCAGCAATGGCCAGGCGCAGGAGCTGGCGACCATCCAGCAGCTGGATCCGATCTACGTCGACGTCACCCAGCCGGCGCGCGAGCTGCTCGCCTTGCGGCGTGACCTGGCCGAGGGCCGTCTGCAGAAGGCCGGCGAGAATGCCGCCAAGGTGACCCTGACGCTGGAAGACGGCAGCGCGTACCCCCATGAAGGCAAGCTCGAATTCAGCGAGGTCACGGTGGATTCCGGCACCGGTTCGGTGACCCTGCGGGCGGTGCTGCCCAACCCCGACAAGGTGCTGCTACCCGGCATGTTCGTGCATGCGCAATTGGTGGCGGGCCTGAAGAGCGAGGCGATCCTGGTGCCGCAGCAGGGCGTGACCCGCAATGCCAGGGGCGAGCCCACGGCAATGGTGGTCAATGCCGAGAACAAGGTCGAGCTGCGCCGGATCAGGACCGAGCGCACGGTCGGCAATCGCTGGCTGGTGGGCGAGGGGCTGCAACCGGGCGATCGGGTGATCACCGAGGGGCTGCAGTTCATCCAGCCGGGCGTCGAGGTCAATGCCGTGCCGGCGACCAATGTCGACAATATCGGGGCGCCTGCCGGGCCCCAAGGCCAAGAAGGCTGAGGGGTTCCTAGTTCATGTCCAGATTCTTTATCGACCGGCCGATCTTCGCTGGGTGATCGCTCTGGTGATCATGCTGGCCGGTGGCCTGTCCATCCTCAATTTGCCGGTCAACCAGTACCCCAGCATCGCCCCGCCGGCGATCGGCATCCAGGTCAACTATCCGGGCGCCTCGGCACAGACGGTGCAGGACACCGTGGTGCAGGTCATCGAGCAACAGCTCAATGGCATCGACGGGCTGCGCTACATCAGCTCGGCGAGCAACTCCGACGGCAGCATGGAAATCACCGTCACCTTCAACCAGGGCATCAATCCGGATATTGCCCAGGTGCAGGTGCAGAACAAGCTGCAGCTGGCCACGCCGCTGTTGCCGCAGGAGGTCCAGCAGCAGGGCATCCGCGTGACCAAGTCGGTGCGAAACTTCCTCATGGTGGTCGGGGTGGTTTCCAGCGACGGCAGCATGACCCAGAGCGACCTGGCCGACTACATCGTGTCGAATATCCAGGACCCGCTGTCGCGTACCCGTGGCGTCGGCGACTTCCAGGTGTTCGGTTCGCAGTATGCGATGCGCATCTGGCTGGACCCGGCCAAGCTGAACAATTTCCAGCTGACCCCGGTGGACGTGAGCAACGCCATCCGCGAGCAGAACGTGCAGATTTCCTCGGGCCAGTTCGGTGCGTTGCCGGCGGTGCCGGGGCAGCAACTGAGCGCGACCATCATCGGCAAGACCCGCCTGCAGACCCCCGAGCAGTTCCGCGAGATTCTGCTCAAGGTCAACAGCGACGGTTCCCAGGTGCGCCTGAAGGACGTCGGCCAGGTCGAACTCGGTGCCGAGCGCACGGCCATCACCGCCTTGTACAACGGCAAGCCGGCCGCCGGTATCGGTATCAAGCTGGCTACCGGTGCCAATGCGCTGGATACCGCCAAGGCGATACGCCAGACGCTGGCCGAGCTGCAGCCGTTCTTCCCGCCGGGCGTGGAGGTGGTCTATCCCTATGACACCTCGCCGGTAGTGGCGACCTCGATCAACAACGTGGTGCACACGCTGTTCGAGGCCATCGTGCTGGTGTTCCTGGTGATGTACCTGTTCCTGCAGAACTTCCGCGCGACCCTGATTCCGACGCTGGCGGTGCCCGTGGTACTGCTGGGCACCTTCGGCCTGCTGGCCGCCTTCGGTTTCAGCATCAACACCCTGACCATGTTCGCCATGGTCCTGGCCATCGGTCTGCTGGTGGACGATGCCATCGTCGTGGTGGAGAACGTCGAGCGGGTGATGGCCGAGGAAGGCCTGTCGCCGGTGGAGGCCACGCGCAAATCCATGGGGCAGATCCAGGGCGCGCTGGTGGGGATCGGCCTGGTGCTTTCGGCGGTGTTCGTGCCGATGGCCTTCTTCGGCGGCTCGACCGGCATCATCTATCGCCAGTTCTCCATCACCATCGCCTCGGCGATGGGCCTGTCGGTACTGGTGGCACTGATCTTCACGCCGGCGCTGTGCGCCACCATGCTCAAGGCCAGCGACGGCGAGCACCAGCAGAAGCGCGGCTTCTTCGGCTGGTTCAACCGCACCTTCGACCGCGGCGTGCATCGCTACGAGCGGGGCGTGGCCGGGGTGCTGAAGCGCAAGCTGCCGTTCCTGGTGGTCTACCTGGTGATCGTCGCGGCCATGGCGCTGCTGTTCACCCGCCTGCCCAGCGCCTTCCTGCCGAACGAGGACCAGGGCGTGCTGTTCGTCCAGGTGCAGACGCCGGCCGGCTCCACCGCCGAGCGGACGCAGAAGACCGTGGACGCCATGCGCGAGTACCTGCTGGAGGAAGAGGGCGATGTGGTCCGCTCGGTGTTCACCGTCACCGGCTTCAACTTCGCCGGGCGCGGGCAGAACTCGGCCATCGCCTTCGTCAGCCTCAAGCCCTGGGGTGAGCGTACCGCGGCCGGCTCCAGCGTCTTCGAGCTGGCGCAACGCGCGCAGCAGCGTTTCTTCCAGTTCCGCGACGCGCAGGTATTCGCCTTCGCCCCGCCGGCGGTCATGGAGCTGGGCAACGCCACCGGCTTCAACTTCTACCTGCAGGACCAGGCGGGCCTCGGCCACGACGCCCTGATGCAGGCGCGCAACCAGTTCCTGCAACTGGCGGCGCAGAGTCCGGTGCTGCAGGCCGTGCGGCCCAACGGCTGAACGACGAACCGCAGTACCAGCTGCTGATCGATGACGAGAAGGCGCGCGCGCTGGGCGTATCGCTGAGCGACATCAACAACACCCTGGCGGTTGGCTGGGGCTCCAGCTACGTCAACGACTTCATCGACCGTGGCCGGGTGAAGAAGGTCTACGTGCAGGGCGATGCGCCTTCGCGCATGACGCCCGAGGACCTGGACAAGTGGTTCGTGCGCAACGACCAGGGCGAAATGGTGCCGTTCAGTGCCTTCGGCAGTGGCGAATGGATCTACGGCTCGCCGAAGCTCGCGCGCTACAACGGCGTGCCGGGGATGGAAATCCTCGGCGAACCGGCGGCAGGCTACAGCACCGGCGATGCCATGGCCGAGGTGGAGCGGCTGGCACAGCAGCTGCCGTCCGGCGTCGGGGTGTCCTGGACCGGGCTTTCCTTCGAGGAAATCCTCTCCGGCGGCCAGGCGCCGGCGCTCTATGCGCTCTCGCTGCTGGTGGTGTTCCTCTGCCTGGCGGCGCTGTACGAGAGCTGGTCGATCCCCTTCGCGGTGATGCTGGTGGTGCCGCTGGGCGTCATCGGCGCGGTGCTGGCGACCACCGGCCGCGGCCTGACCAACGATGTGTTCTTCCAGGTCGGCCTGCTGACCACCATCGGCCTGACGGCGAAGAACGCCATCCTGATCGTCGAGTTCGCCAAGGACCTGCACCGCGACGGCATGGAACTGTTCGAGGCGACGGTGCAGGCCTGCCGCATGCGTCTGCGCCCGATCATCATGACCTCGCTGGCCTTCACCCTCGGCGTGGTGCCACTGGCCATGGCCAGCGGCGCCGGCGCCGGTAGCTCGCACGCCATCGGTACCGGGGTGATCGGCGGGATGGTCACCGCCACCGCGCTGGTGATCTTCTGGGTGCCGCTGTTCTTCGTGCTGGTGACCTCGATTTCCAGTCGCAAGTCCGAGCAAGGTGAACAAGCGAAGGGGGATGCCCAGTGAACAAGTCCTTATTGAGCCTGGCATTGCTGGCCGCCCTGAGCGGCTGCTCGCTGATCCCCGACTATCAGCGGCCGCAGAGTCCGGTCGCCGATGCCTGGCCCGAGGGGCCGGCCTATGCCGCCAGCGCGGCACAGGCGCAGCGCGAGCTGGGCTGGCGCGAATTCTTCCGCGACCCGACGTTGCAGCAGCTGATCGAAGTGGCGCTGGAGAACAACCGCGACCTGCGCGTGGCGGCGCTCAACGTCGATGCCTACCGTGCGCTGTACCGCGTCCAGCGCGCCGACCTGCTGCCGGCGGTGAGTGCCGATGGCGCGGGCAGCCGCAGCCGCACGCCCGGCGATCTGAACATGACCGGCGAGCCGGCGATCAGCAGCCAGTACAGCGCCACCTTCGGCGTATCCTGGGAGCTCGACCTGTTCGGCCGGCTGCGCAGCCTGCGCGACCAGGCGCTGGAAGAATTCTTCGCCAGCGAGGCCGCGCAGCGCAGTACCCAGATCAGCCTGATCGCCAGTGTCGCCAACGCCTGGCTGACGCTGCAGGCCGACCAGGCACTGCTGCAGGTGACCCGCGACACGCTCAAGACCTACGAGCAAAGCTTCGACTTGACCCAGCGCAGCTTCGATGTCGGCGTCGCCTCGGCGCTGGAGCTGCGCCAGGCGCGCAGCGCCGTCGACACCGCGCGGGTGAGCATCGAACAGTACACTCGCCAGGTGGCACAGGATCGCAACGCCCTGACCCTGCTGCTCGGGCAGAACCTGCCCGCCGGTTTGCCGAGCGAGGGCGGCCTGGAGCGCACCCAGCTGGCGGCCCTGCCGGTCGGCCTGCCCTCCGATCTGCTCTACAAGCGCCCGGACATCCTCCAGGCCGAGCACCAGCTCAGGGCGGTCAATGCCAGCATCGGCGCGGCGCGGGCTGCGTTCTTCCCGCGCATCAGCCTGACCGGTGCGGCGGGTACTGCCAGCAGCGAGCTGTCCGGCCTGTTCGATGGGGGCTCGGGTTACTGGAATTTCGCGCCGAGCATCAGCGTGCCGATCTTCAATGCCGGTCAGCTGCGGGCCAATCTGGATTACGTCCGGATCAGCGAGAACATCCAGGTGGCGCAATACGAACAGGCCATCCAGACCGCGTTCCGCGAGGTCGCCGACGGCCTGGCCGCCCAGGCCACCTACAGCCGCCAGGTCCAGGCGCAGCGCGATCTGCTGGAAACCAGTGAGGCCTACTACAACCTCGCCGAACGTCGTTATCGCACCGGCGTGGACAGCTACCTGACCCTGCTCGACGCCCAGCGCCAGCTGTTCAGCGTGCAGCAGCAGCTGATCGGCGACCGCCTCGCGCAGATGGTCAGCGAGGTCAATCTGTTCAAGGCGCTCGGCGGCGGCTGGCAGGAAAACGGGCAGGCGCAGGCCGGAAACGACTGAGGCGCCATCGGCGGTCACGGGGGGTCGTGACTGGCCGGAGCGCAGACCGGCAAAGCGCACAAACGAAAACGCCGCCCATTCGGGCGGCGTTCTTGTATGCGCTTCGGTTCAGCGATTGCGCGTCAGCAGCGCCGGTTTCTCGCCGCGCGGCCGGCTCGGCAGTTGCTCGAGCTGCTCCAGGCTGGGCAGGCGGTCGATCTTCGACTCCTTGTGGATGATCACCGGCTGCTTCTCGCGCGGCTTGGCCGCTTCCTGGCGCGTCACCGCCGGCTCTTCGATACGGCGGCCCTCGTTCTTGCGCCGCGGCTGGCCGTTGCGCCCCTGGCCCTGGCCACCACGGGCGGCCTGCCCCTGCCCCTGGCGCTTGCCTTTGCCCGAGGCGGCACCCGCGCCGGCAGCATGCGGCTGGGCATTGCCCTGGCGAGCGGAAGCGCCTGGGCGACGGCCGCGGTTCTGTTTGTTCTGGTACGGGCTGACGTAGTCGACGCGATTGCCGAAATTGTCCACGTCGTCGTCGAGAAACTCCTCGGGATCACGATCCGCTGGCAGTTGCGGTGGCCGGGTGATGGCCTGGGCCTCGCCGGTCGCCCCATCGCGTGCGGGCTTGCGGGCCTTGCTCTTGTTGCGGCGGTTGCGTTCCTTCTGTTCGGCGCCTTTCTCGGCCGGCTTGTCGCGCTCGCCGCGGGCCTTGCGTTCGCCGCGCTGCGGCCGGGGCTGGCGCGGTTCGCGGGCTTCGGGCTTTTCCGCCTCGATGCTGCTGGCGTCGAAGCCCATCGGATCGCCATCGGCAATCTTCTGCTTGGTCAGGCGCTCGATGCCCTTGAGCAGCTTCTCCTCGTCCGGCGCGACCAGAGAGATGGCTTCACCGCTGCGCCCGGCACGGCCGGTACGGCCGATGCGGTGCACGTAGTCTTCCTCGACGTTGGGCAGCTCGAAGTTGACCACATGCGGCAACTGGTCGATGTCCAGGCCGCGGGCGGCGATATCGGTCGCCACGAGGATGCGCACCTGGTTGGCCTTGAAGTCGGCCAGGGCCTTGGTCCGGGCGTTCTGGCTCTTGTTGCCGTGGATCGCGGCGGCCGGCAGGCCGTGCTTCTCCAGGTACTCGGCCAGGCGGTTGGCGCCGTGCTTGGTACGGGTGAACACCAGCACCTGTTCCCAGGCGCCCTGGGTGATCAGGTGCGCGAGCAGGGCGCGCTTGTGGCTGGCGGCAACGCGGAACACGCGCTGCTCGATGCGCTCGACGGTGGTGTTCGGCGGGGTGACCTCGATGCGCTCGGGTTCGTGCAGCAGCTTGGCGGCGAGGTCGGTGATGTCCTTGGAGAAGGTGGCCGAGAACAGCAGGTTCTGGCGCTTGGCCGGCAGCTTGGCCAGCACCTTCTTGACGTCGTGGATGAAGCCCATGTCGAGCATGCGATCGGCTTCGTCGAGCACGAGGATTTCCACGTGGGCCAGGTCGATGGCCTTCTGGTTGGCCAGGTCGAGCAGGCGGCCCGGGCAGGCGACCAGCACGTCGAGGCCCTTGGCCACGGCCTGGATCTGCGGATTCATGCCGACACCGCCGAAGATGCAGGCGCTTTTCAGCGGCAGGTCGCGGGCGTAGACCTTGAAGCTGTCATGGACCTGGGCGGCGAGCTCGCGGGTCGGGGTCAGCACCAGTACGCGCGGCTGTTTCGGGCCGTAGCGGTGCTCGCGGTCCGGGTGGCCGCCGGGGAACAGCAGTTCGAGTACCGGCAGGGCGAAGCCGCCTGTCTTGCCGGTTCCGGTCTGGGCGCGACCATCAGGTCGCGGCCTTGCAACACGGCGGGGATGGCCCGCTGTTGCACGGGAGTAGGCTGGGTATAACCGGCGGCCTCGACGGCACCGGCCAAAGCCTCGGAGAGACCGAGGGAAGCAAAGGACATGAGTAATCCTGTCTTGTTAGGGGCGTGGCCCTTGGGATGATCATGCCTGGCTTGAATCGCGACTGGCGTGCGATCCCGTCCGGTCCTGCCGCGATCTGCTGATGGCGGCATCCGGGCGTAAGCCTGGCGGAAGCGCGGAGTATAACAGAGCCTGTCAACGCCGCATTGCTTTGACAGTGTCGCAGGTCACGGGTTCATTAGCCAGCTCCGTATTGCTACGGAGCCGGGAAATTTCACCGAGGCAGCTTCAGGTTGTTCCAGATCGCCAGGCTCGGCTCGGCCTGGTTCAGCGTGTAGAAGTGCAACCCCGGCGCGCCGCCGACCAGCAGCTTCTCGCACATCTCGCTGATGACCTGCTCGCCGAAGGCCTGGATGCTGTCGATGTCGTCGCCATAGGCTTCCAGCTGCTTGCGCACCCAGCGCGGGATCTCGGCGCCGCAGGCATCGGAGAAGCGCGCCAGCTTGCTGTAGTTGGTGATCGGCATGATGCCCGGAACCACCGGGATGTCGACGCCCAGCTTGCGTACGCGCTCGACGAAATAGAAGTAGCAGTCGGCATTGAAGAAGTACTGGGTAATGGCGCTGCTGGCACCGGCCCTGGCCTTGTGCACGAAGTTCGCCAGGTCGTCCTCGAAACTGCGTGCCTGCGGGTGCATCTCCGGGTAGGCGGCGACCTCGATGTGGAAGTGGTCGCCGGTCTCGACGCGGATGAATTCCACCAGGTCGCTGGCGTGGCGCAATTCGCCGTTGGCCAGACCCATGCCGGACGGCAGGTCGCCGCGCAGGGCGACGATGCGCTTGATGCCGGCGTCGCGGTAGATGTTCAGCAGCTGGCGCAGCTCCTGCTTGCTGTCGCCGACGCAGGACAGGTGTGGCGCGGTCGGCACCTTCACCTCGCTGTCGAGCTGCAGCACGGTATTCAGGGTGCGGTCGCGGGTCGAGCCGCCGGCGCCGTAGGTGCAGGAGAAGAAATCGGGCTGGTAGCCGGCCAACTGGCGAGCCACGTTCAGCAGTTTTTCATGCCCGGCTTCGGTCTTGGTGGGGAAGAACTCGAAGCTGATCGACGGGCGATTAGCAGAAGTCATCAGTAATTCCTTTGACTGCTTCAGGCGCAGGCTGGAAAGCGCGTGCAGCACTTTCCAGCGCCTGGGATGGGCAGGTGGAAAAGGCCTGTGGCCGTTTTCCACCCTACGGCGATCAGTAGCGGTAGCTGTCCGGCTTGAACGGGCCTTCGACCGTTACTCCGATGTAGTCGGCCTGCTTGGCGGTCAGCTGGGTGACCACGCCGCCGAAGCCCTTGACCATTTCCAGCGCCACTTCTTCGTCGAGCTTCTTCGGCAGCACCATGACGGTGACGTTCTTGGTCTTCTCGGCCACCGGCAGGTCGGCGAACTTCTCGTTGTAGAGGTGAATCTGCGCCAGCACCTGGTTGGCGAAGGAGCCGTCCATGATCCGGCTCGGGTGGCCGGTGGCGTTGCCCAGGTTCACCAGGCGGCCTTCGGCCAGCAGGATCAGGTAGTCGTCGTTGGCCGGGTCGACGGTCTTGCCGGTGCGGTGGATCTTGTGCACCTGCGGCTTGACCTCTTCCCAGCCCCAGTTCTGGCGCATGAAGGCGGTGTCGATCTCGTTGTCGAAGTGGCCGATGTTGCACACCACGGCGCGCTTCTTCAGCGCCTTGAGCATGTTGGCGTCGCAGACGTTGACGTTGCCGGTGGTGGTGACGATCAGGTCGATCCGGCCCAGCAGGGCGCTGTCGACGCAGGTCTCGGAGCCGTCGTTGATGCCGTTCTGGTACGGGGAGACGACTTCGAAGCCGTCCATGCAGGCCTGCATGGCGCAGATCGGATCGACTTCCGAGATCTTGACGATCATGCCTTCCTGGCGCAGCGACTGCGCCGAGCCCTTGCCGACGTCGCCGTAGCCGATGACCAGCGCCTGCTTGCCCGACAGCAGGTGGTCGGTGCCGCGCTTGATGGCGTCGTTGAGGCTGTGACGGCAGCCGTACTTGTTGTCGTTCTTGCTCTTGGTGACCGAGTCGTTGACGTTGATCGCCGGGACCTTCAGGGTGCCGCCCTTGAGCATGTCGAGCAGGCGGTGCACGCCGGTGGTGGTTTCCTCGGTGATGCCGTGCACGCGCTCGAGCACCTGCGGGTACTTGTCGTGGAGGATCTGGGTCAGGTCGCCACCGTCGTCCAGCACCATGTTGGCGTCCCATGGCTGGCCGTCCTTGAGAATGGTCTGCTCGATGCACCACTCGTACTCTTGCTCGGTCTCGCCCTTCCAGGCGAACACCGGGATGCCGGCGGCGGCGATGGCGGCGGCGGCCTGGTCCTGGGTGGAGAAGATGTTGCAGCTCGACCAGCGTACCTCTGCCCCCAGCGCGACGAGGGTCTCGATCAGCACCGCGGTCTGGATGGTCATGTGGATGCAGCCGAGGATTTTCGCGCCCGCGAGCGGCTGCTCGGCGGCGTACTTGCGGCGCAGGCCCATCAGCGCCGGCATTTCCGATTCGGCGATGATGATCTCGCGGCGGCCCCAGGCGGCCAGGGAAATGTCGGCGACCTTGAAGTCGGTGAAACCGGCAGGCGTCATGACAGCACTCATCGAAGAGTTCTCCATTCGTAGTATGCGAATGGGCGCCGTTGATGCGTTCGAGGAAACGCCCCATCCGAGCCTGACAGGCGAGAACCGGATTCGACCTTCGCCAGGTTCGAAACGGTTCTCCATCTGCTGCAGCGCCCCTCGGACGGGTGGCGGGCACGGCCGAAGCGGGGTCGACCGGGAAAAGCCCGGCGATTATAGCCGCGCCGGCGGGCAATCCCAAGCCCGGCGCCGGCGAACTCGGCCGTGTGCTCGGGGGTCGTAATTTCAGGTTCGGTGCAAAGGCGCCGGGCGAGATCCAGGAGAACGCCATGAACCTTTTGCTGCGCATTGCGCCCCTGTTCCTGCTCGGCGCCTTCAGCCTGTCGGCCGCTGCCCAGTCCTGCTATGTCCGCAGCGAAGCCTCCGGTGCGGTGCCGTCGCCGGTGGTGACCGAGCACTGTTTCGAGTTCCACAACCTGGATAAGGACGACGCCATGGACTGGCTCTGCCAGGACAACGGGGCGGTCGAAAGCTCGCGGCGGGAAATCCGCGCCAGCTGCCCTGCGGGGTACTTCGGCATCTGCACCGCGCCGATGACCCCGGAGACCCTGGCCAACGAGCGCGCCGCCGGCTCCCAGGCGGCCAATGGCACCTGGCCGACCACCGTCGATGACGATGCGCGGATCGTGACCTATCACTACCAGGCCACGAACCGGGCGCAGGCGCGGGCCGAATGCGAAAGCGCGGGCGGCACCTGGTCGCGCTAGGCGCGAACGGTGGTGTCCACGCAGCCGATGCCCGAGCGATTTGTTCAACCGCGCCGGGGCGGGGATAATCCCGCGCTTTGCATCGATGAGTGGTTGAACCATGAAGCTGAGACTGCTGAGCCTGTCCCTGATCGCCGCCCTGGCCCTGAGCGCTTGCGATCGGGTCGACCCCAACTCACCGCTCGGCAAGCGCAAGGCGATCTACCAGCAGATGCTCGACACCAAGGAGGACCTTGGCGGGATGCTGCGCGGTCGCCTGGCCTTCGATGCGGCGGGGTTCGCTGCCGGCGCGGCCAGGCTCGACGAACTCTCGCGCCAGCCCTGGCAGCACTATCCTGAGGCCAAGGAGAAGCAGAGCGACGCGCGCGACGACGTCTGGCAGCGCCAGGAACGCTTCAACGAGATGGCGCGTGAACTGGAAGGCACCACCGCCGCGCTGGTCGAGGTGCCCCGCGCCTCGACGCCGACGCCCGAGGGCGTGGCGCCGGCCTTGCAGCGGGTCGAGGATGCCTGCGAAGCCTGCCACAAGGAATTTCGCGCCTACTGACCGGTATTCACTGCCGCAGGGCGCCGAGCTTGTGCCGGGCCTTGGCCAGCTGGTTCCTGCGCAATTCGATCAACTGCGCATCGCCGGTACCCAGCGCCTCCCGCAGGAGCGTCTCGCGGCGCTCCACCCGGCGGACGGCCTGTTCGTACTCGACCTGGTGAGGATGCAGCGCGACCAGCCCCTGGCACCGTTCGGTCAGGCCCTGCAGTTCGCCGTTCAGGTGGGCCTGGCGCAGCTTGTCGCCCCGCAGGCGCGCCTGCTGTAGCTGCTCGCGCAGTGACTGGCGCTGTTCGTTGCAATAGGCGTCGGGTTGCGCCGCCGCCGGCAGCGGACTGGCAGCAGCGCAGGCGAGTAGCAGGGCAAGCGGCAGATGCCTGGCAGTCATGCTTTGCCTCCGTAGTTGTTCTTCAGCTTCTATCGACCGCGGCGCCGGGCGAAAGTCCCTCAGAAGCCGGATATCCCGGCGCCATGCAGGCGCTCGCGCAGGGGCTGTAGCTCGTCGGCGCTGAAGAAGGCCTGCAACTGGCGGGCCCGACCCGGCCCGATGCCGGGCTCGGCCTGCCATTGGGCGGTGCTGCGCGCGGCCAGGGTGTTCCAGTTGGTCGTGGCGGCGAGCGATACCTTGGCCGGCAGGCCGAGCGCCCGCAGCCATTGCGGCAAAGACCTGCTGCGTGCCTGGGCGAAGCTGCCGGCCAGCGCTTGCGCCCGCTCCGCGCCGATGCCGGGCAGCTGGCGCAGTGCCGCGGCGTCCAGTTCCAGCCAGGCGAGCAGGTCCGGCAGCAGGCCCGCCTCCAGCAACGCCTGCCAACTGCCGATGCCGACGCCGGGAAGGTCGAGGCCCTGCTTGCCGCTCAGCCAGGCCAGGCGGGCGAGGAACTGCTGGCGACAGCCCGGCGTCGGTCGCCAGCAACTGTGGGCGTGATGCAGCGCCGGATCGGGCGCCACCACCACAGCGCGTTCGTGGGTGCGCCAGACCACGGCATCCAGCTGCGGGATGGCCTGGCCGGCGAGCACGATGGAAATCTGGTCGCCCGGGCGCACGTCCAGCGCCTGCCAGCGTTGCAGCGATCCCAGGCTGAGCCTGCCGATGCGCCGATCGTCCAGCTGCACCGGTTCGAGCTGCAGCAGCGGCGTGATCCGACCGCTGCGGCCGATGCGAAACTCCACGGCGCGTACCTGCGCCAGCGCCCTGCGCAGCGGATACTTCCAGGCTACCGCCCAGTACGGTTCGGCCTGCCAGCGTTCGGCCGGCGGCCGCTGGCCCTGGCGCAGCACCACGCCGTCGCTGGCGAAGGGCAGCGGTTGGTGATACCAGTGCTGGCGCAGGCGGCTGGCCTGGGCGGCGTCCTGCAGGCGCCGGGTGAAGCGTTGGCTGTCGCCGAAGCCCAGCGCCGCCAGGCGTTCGAGCCGCGTGGGCATGTCCTGCGGACCATTGGGCCAATCCCAGACGAACAGGCCGATCCGCGCGGCGCTGGCGGTTTCGAGCTGGCGGCTCGCCATGGCCCCGGCGACCCGGCTGCGCGCGCCCCCGCTACCGGCCACGGCTTGCACATGCCGCTCCAGCCGCCAGTAGAGTTCGCCCTGCAGAATCACCTCGCCCGGCTCCGCCAGTTGCTGCGGGATCGTCGGCAACTGCCAGGTCCTGGCGGTCCAGTCCTGACCGCTGCGACCGTCGCCGCGGCTGATGGCCTGCTGCAGATGGCCGTCGCGATAGACCAGGGTGACGGCCACGCCGTCGACCTTGGGCTGGATCCACAGGTCCGAGCGCTGTGCGATCCATGTGCGAACGGCGCCTTCGTCGGCGAGCTTGGCCAGCCCGGTCTGCCGCACCGGATGCACCTGCGGCCCGCCGGCACCGGCCAGCGGGTCGGCCTGCCGATAGCCGTCCGTGGAAAAGCAGCGCTGCCAGCCGTGCAGGCGGGCGCGGCTCTGGTCGTAGAGTTCATCGTCCACCAGCGACAGGCCGCGCCGGTGATAGGCCTCGTCCCAGCGGGCGAGTTGCTGCTGGAGATGGAGGATTTCCCGTTGTGCCCGTGTGGGAGTCCAGTCCGGGCAGGCGGCGAGGAAAGGCGAGACGAGGCACAGCGATAACGCGATCAGGCGTTGCATGGCGAGCTTCCTTGCTCCGATGGAGGGATGCGCCTGCCGTGACGGCAGGCCGCAGCGTCATTGTCGCCGGCTTGCCGCTGGCTGGCCGTGCGTCAGCGCATATTGAACAATTCCTGGTGGAAATCCTTCGGCGACAGGCCATGGCGCTGCAGATCCTGGCGCAGATCGTGGCCGAAGCCGGCCGGGCCGCAGAACCATAGGTCGCAGTCCTGCCAGTGCGGCGCCAGCTGGCGCAGGCGCTCGGGGGACAGCCGGCCGTTCTCGCTGGCCACCAGCACGTGCAGGCGCACGCGGGCGCGCCCGGCCAGTTGCTCGATGCGCTCGATGAAGCCGCGGTCCGGCGCGCTGGTGCAGTAGAACAGATCGGTGTTGCCGCCCTGGCCGCTGTCCGCCAGGGCCTGCAGCCGGCCGATGAAGGGGGCGATGCCGATGCCGCCGGCCACCCAGATCTGCCCGGGCTTGTCGCCGTGGAAATCGAAGCAGCCGTAGGGGCCCTCGATGGTGACCAGGTCGCCCACCTTCAGGGTGTCCGGCAGGGTACGGGTGTAGTCGCCGAGCCCCTTGATGGAGAACGCCAGCCGGCCGTCGTTGCGCCAGGCCGAGGAGAGGCTGAACGGGTGCGGGCCTTCCCGCGGGTCGAAGGTGACGAAGGCGAACTGCCCGGCCTGGTGGCCCGGCCAGGCGCCGTCGAGCTGTATTTCGACCCGCAGGACGCGGTTGTCCTGATGGTGGGTCAGTGCCTCTATGCGGCCGACCACCTGGTGCTTGCGGCCGATGCGGCGCAGCAGCGAGATGCACGCGGCCACCGAGCCGGCGGCCAGCATCAGCGCCAGCACCACGCCCAGCGGCGAGCGCCAGTACGCCGCCGGCGTCAGCACCAGCGAATGCAGCACCAGCAGCAGGTAGATCAGCGCCAGCCAGCGGTGCGTCTTGAAGAACCAGCGGTAGGGAAAGCGCTTGACCAGCGCCAGCACGATCAGGATCGCACCGGCATAGAAGGCCCACTCGCCGAGATCCTCGGCCGGCCCGTGCAGGTCGTGCAGAATGCCGGCGATACCTCCGGCCGCCTGTTCGGCGCCGCGGCGTGCCGGTCGCTCCAGCCAGCCGAGGCCGACCAGCCATTTCGGTATCTGCCCCCAGCCCCAGTGGACGGTGGCGATCACCAGGGCGCTGATGCCCAGCCACTTGTGCAAGCGGTAGGTCTTGTCCAGGCCGTCGAAGAAGCGTTCGAATCGTTTCGGCCGGGCGGCCAGTACCACCGCGATACTCATCGCACCGATGGCCAGCACGCCGCTGTAATTGACCAGCGCCTTGCGCAGGGGCCAGAACGGGTAGCGCGCCATGATGAAGTCATCGACCAGCAGCCATAGCAGGGTCAGGCCGACGAACAGGGCTGCATAGGTCAGTTTGATCGATCTCATAGGGACAAGCCTCCTCGCTGGCATGGGAACGCCAGCTTTTTCGAGCATGCGCATATGGCCGCGTGGACGCCATGACCACGGTCAGTAGTTGCCCTGGATGCCGGAAAGAACAGACCCGGGCCGGGCTTTTTATCTACAATTCGGCCCCTCAATCCCTCGAAGAGAAGCGCCCGTGCCCTCCGTCATCTCCATCGAGCAGCTCACCAAGACCTACGCGTCCGGCCATCCGGCGCTGAAGCGGATCGACCTGCAGATCCGCAAGGGCGAGATCTTCGCCCTGCTCGGCCCCAACGGCGCCGGCAAGACCACGCTGATCAACATCATCTGCGGCATCGTCAATCCCGGCAGCGGGCACGTGCGGGTGGATGGCCACGACATCATCCGCGACTACCGCGCCGCGCGCGCGCAGATCGGCCTGGTGCCGCAGGAGCTGTACAACGAGGGCTTCGAGAGCGTCTGGGCGACGGTGCGCTTTTCCCGCGGGCTGTTCGGCAAGGCGCCGGACGACGCCTATCTGGAGCGGCTGCTGCGCGACCTGTCGCTGTGGGACAAGCGCGATGCGCGCATCCTGGAGCTTTCCGGCGGCATGAAGCGCCGGGTGATGATCGCCAAGGCGCTGTCCCACGAGCCGTCCATCCTGTTCCTCGACGAGCCCACCGCCGGCGTCGACGTCGAGCTGCGCCGCGACATGTGGGAGATGGTCCGCGGCCTGCGCGCCCGCGGGGTGACCATCATCCTCACCACCCACTACATCGAGGAGGCCGAGGAGATGGCCGACCGCATCGGGGTGATCAGCAAGGGCGAGATCATCCTGGTCGAGGACAAGGCCGTGCTGATGCACAAGCTCGGCAAGAAGCAACTGACGCTGCAACTGCAGCGCCCGCTGGCGACGATCCCGCCCGAGTTCGCCGACTATCCGCTGGAGCTGACGAGCGAAGGCAACCAGCTGGTCTACACCTTCGATGCCCAGCACGAGCACACCGGCATCGCCGAGCTGCTCAAGCGCCTCGCCGAGCACGGCATCGACTTCAAGGACCTGCAGTCCAGCCAGAGCTCGCTGGAAGAGATTTTCGTCAGCTTGGTAAAAGGCAGCCGCACATGAATCTTTATGCAATCCGCGCCATCTACCTGTTCGAGCTGGCGCGTACCTGGCGCACCCTGCTGCAGAGCATCGCCACCCCGGTGATCTCCACTTCGCTGTACTTCGTGGTGTTCGGCTCGGCCATCGGCGCGCGGATGGAGGCGATGCACGGCATCCCCTACGGCGCCTTCATCATTCCCGGGCTGATCATGATGGCGCTGCTCACCGAGAGCATCTCCAACGCCTCGTTCGGCATCTACATGCCGCGCTATTCGGGGACCATCTACGAGGTGCTGTCGGCGCCGGTGTCGTACATCGAGATCGTCATCGGCTATGTCGGCGCGGCGGCGACCAAGTCGCTGATCCTCGGCGTGATCATCCTGCTCACCGCGCGGTTGTTCGTCGATTACCAGATCCAGCATCCGCTGATGATGGCGCTGTTCCTGGTGCTCACCGCGGTGACCTTTTGCCTGTTCGGCTTCATCATCGGTATCTGGGCCGACGGCTGGGAGAAGCTGCAGATCGTCCCGGCGTTGATTGTCACGCCGCTGGCGTTCCTCGGCGGCAGCTTCTACTCGATCGAGATGCTGCCGCCGCTGTGGCAGAAGATCACCCTGTTCAACCCGGTGGTGTACCTGATCAGCGGCTTCCGCTGGAGCTTCTACGGCGTCTCGGACATCAGCGTCGGCGTCAGCCTGGCGATGATCCTCGGCTTTCTCGCCGCCTGCCTGCTGGCGGTGTGGTGGATCTTCCGGACCGGCTACCGGCTGAAGAACTGAGCACGAATGAAAACGCCCGCGAGCGCGGGCGTTTTCCTGTGCGGGTCCGGCTTACTTGCCGAACAGCTTGCCGAGGCCGAGAGCGGCATCCTTGGCCTGGGTGATGGCCTGGACCTTCTCGTCGATTGCTGCACCTTCATCGGTAGCGCTGGCATTGGCCGCCAGTTCCTCGCTGTTCAGCTGCGCGCAGCCGCCTTCCACCTGCGCGATGCTGTTGTTGAGCTTCTCGTTGCCGAGCATCTGGCCGAGCAGCTTGCCGGTTTCCAGATGGCCTTGCTGAGCGGCCAGCCGCTGTTCGCACTTGGCCTGCACGTCAGCAGCGTCAGCGGCCTGCAGCGAAGCGCTGCCGAGGGCGAGGGCGGCACAGCAGAAGAGATGGGAAATACGCATGGATAACCTCCTGTAAAAGCCGATCGCGGCATGCGATCGGGTGCGTCCATTCGAAAGGGGCGGCGATGATAGCGCCTGGCCTTCGGATCGGAAAGGCCCTGGGACGGGTGTTTCGTGGGGGCGGAGCCGCGTATCCGTTTTCAGGTGCCCATGTGCCGGCTTGGTGCGGGCCGAAATGCAAAAGCCCCGCGCGGCTCGTGCCGGCGGGGCTTTTAGCGGTGCGCTCGTGCGCGGCTGCTTTTACAGCCCGGCCGCGGCGCGCAGGGCGTCGGCCTTGTCGGTGCGCTCCCAGGTGAAGGCGGTGAAGGTGTCGGCACCCACCGTCATCTCGTAGGGAGTGCGGCCGAAGTGGCCGTAGGCCGCGGTGGCGCGGTACATCGGGTGCAGCAGGTCGAGCATGCGGGTGATCGCGTAGGGGCGCAGGTCGAAATGCTCGCGCACCAGGGCGATGATCTTGTCGTCGCCGAGCTTGCCGGTGCCGAAGGTGTTCAGCGAGATGGAGGTCGGCTGGGCCACGCCGATGGCGTAGGACACCTGGATCTCGCAGCGATCGGCGAGACCGGCGGCGACGATGTTCTTGGCCACGTAGCGGCCGGCGTAGGCGGCGCTGCGGTCGACCTTGGACGGGTCCTTGCCGGAGAAGGCGCCGCCGCCGTGGCGGGCCATGCCGCCGTAGGTGTCGACGATGATCTTGCGTCCGGTCAGACCGCAGTCGCCCACCGGGCCGCCGATGACGAACTGGCCGGTCGGGTTGATGTGGTACTGGGTGTCCTTGTGCAGCAGCTCGGCCGGCAGGCAGTGCTTGATGACCAGTTCCATCACCGCTTCGCGCAGGTCGCTCTGCTTGACGTCCGGGTTGTGCTGGGTGGACAGCACCACGGCGTCGATGCCGGCGACCTGGCCGTTCTCGTAGCGGCAGGTGACCTGGCTCTTGGCGTCCGGGCGCAGCCACGGCAACAGGCCGTTCTTGCGCGCTTCGGCCTGGCGCTCGACCAGCGCGTGGGAGAAGCGGATCGGTGCCGGCATCAGCACGTCGGTCTCGTTGCTGGCGTAGCCGAACATCAGGCCCTGGTCGCCGGCGCCTGGTCTTCCGGCCGCGAACGGTCGACGCCCTGGGCGATGTCCACCGACTGCTTGCCGATGATGTTGATGATGCCGCAGGTGGCGCCGTCGAAGCCGACGTCCGAGCTGTTGTAGCCGATGTCGACGATGACGTCGCGCACCAGTTGCTCCAGATCGACCCAGGCGGAGGTGGTGACTTCGCCGGCGACGATCGCCACACCGGTCTTGACCAGAGTCTCGCAGGCCACGCGGGCATGCTTGTCCTCGGCGATGATGGCGTCGAGCACCGCATCGGAGATCTGGTCGGCGATCTTGTCCGGATGCCCTTCGGACACGGACTCGGAGGTGAAAATCGAGTATTCGCTCATCTATCGGTTCCTAATTACCGGTGGGTGAGTCGGTCGTCAGGGGCGGGCCGGGAAAAGTGCCGGGCCTGGATCTGAAAACCGTTCTTCAAGCCAATGTAGAGACTCTCGCCGGGCGTGAGCCCCGCGGCATCGGCCCAACGGGCCAGATCGTCCTGTTCGAAGCCCAGCCAGAGATCGCCGCAGGCCTCCCTGGCCCAACTCTGGTTGTGGCTGCACAGCTCGGTGACCAGCAGGCTGCCGCCCACCTTCACCAGCCGTGCCAGTTGTTTCATCGCCTCGCCCGGTGCCGCCAGGTGATGCAGGACCATGTTCAGCACCACGCAATCGGCTGCCGGGCAGTCGTCGTGCAGGGCGTCGGCGAGCTTCAGCTCGACGTTGCCCAGGCCCGCCTGCTCGCAGCGCATGCGCGCCAGCTCGAGCATGGCCGGGCTGTTGTCCAGCGCCACCACGCGGGCGAAGCGCCGCGCCAGCTCCGGCAGGAAGCTACCGTCGCCGGGACCGACCTCCAGTGCCGTGGCGCTGGCGTCGACAGGCAGCGTATCGAGCAGGGCCAGCACGCTGTCGCGATACTGCGGCAGGCCGGCAATCAAATCCTGGCGGGCCTGGAAGCTGCCGGCCATGCGCGCGAAGAAATCCTCGCTGGCGGCGCTGCGCTGGGCGTGCACCGCGGCGATGCGCGCCTCGATCTCGCTCGGCAGCTGCAGCCGGTCGGCCTCCTCGAGCAATGCCGCGTGCAGCTTGCCACCCAGGCTGTCGGGTTGTGGCAGGCTGCGCCGGTAGAACACCGCGTTGCCTTCGCGACGGGTGGCGAGCAGGCCGACCTGGGTCAGCACCTTGAGGTGGTGGCTCATGCCCGACTGCCCGGTGGCGAAGATCTGCGCCAGTTCCAGCACGCCGAAGGAGTCGCTGGCCAGCGCCCGCAGCACCTTCAGGCGCAGCGCGTCGCCGCCGGCCTTGCACAGCGCGGCGAGCTGGTCGCTGACATCGAAACGGATCTGGGGAATGCGCAGGCTCATATGGCGCGCAGTCTAGTCGGTCACTTTTCGTACAGCAAGATCAATATCAAAAACTTTTGATATTGCCTCGGCGGCCCGCGCTCACGGCAGCAGGCGCGACAGGCCGAGGGCGCAGGACACCAGGCCGAGGCCCAGCAAAAAGAAGTTGGGCAGGATGTCCAGCAGCCGCTGGAGCCGGCCGGCGCCGCTGAGGCGGCGCGACAGCAGGCTGTAGGCCAGCAGGATGCTCAGGTCGATGGCCGCCCAGATGGCGATCAGCGCCGTCGCCTGCGGCGCGAACGGCTGCGCGGGCAGGATGAAGCCGGGCAGGAAGGCGAGGAAGAACAGGATGTCCTTGGGGTTCGACAGGCCCACGGCCATGGCCCGCCAGAAATAGTGCGATTCGCGCCGGCGCGGTGGCGCGGCTTCGCTGGCGCCGCCGCAGAGCCCGTCGCAGCCCAGCCAGATCAGGTAGAGCCCGCCGAGCACTTGCCCGGCCTCGAGCACCACCGGCTCCAGGTCCAGCGCCAGGTAGATCATCGACAGCGCGGCGACCATCAGCACCTGGGCGGATACCACGCCGCCGAGAATGGTCCACAGCGGCCAGCGGCGCCGGGCGTCGGCGACCACCAGCGCGACCACCGGGCCGGGGGAGGCGATCAGCAGGGCGACCGCGGCGGCGAAGGCGAGATAGGTGGCGTTCATAGCTCGGTCACCAGTTCGAAGACCCGCGTCTGCTTGCCCAGCCGCTCCGCATAGAAGCGCGGGTTGCAGATGGCGAAGGCGCGCTGCATCCAGCGGTCGTTGCCGTCGAAGCGAGCGTCGAAGCGGCTGCGGGCGTGGGCGGTACGGCGGTTGTCGATGATCAGCAGGTCGCCGCGGGCCAGCCGTATCGGCTCGGCCACCTCCCAGGCGATGCGCCGCAGCTTTTCCAGCAGGCTGCGCGCGTGCTCGCTCGGCGCCAGCATGAACTGCGGGTCGAAGCGGAAGAAGGGCGCGTCCGGGTCGCCGTAGAGCACGCTCTGGTGGCGGCCGATGTCGATCCGCTGGTTCTTTTCCCGTGGGCCGTAGTCGGAGAGGAAGTTGTAGGGCTCGTTGAGCAGAAATGCCTGTTCTTCATGGCTCAGGCGCTCGAGGATCGGCTCGACCGAAGCGACGTAGGTGATCGCTTCGGCCGCCGGGTCCTGGCGCAGGCAGAGCAGCACCAGGTAGTCCGGCAGGATGGCGTGGAAGGCGTTCTCGGTGTGCAGGTCGAGCTCGGTGTCGAAGCTGTCCGAGGTGGCGGCGCGCGATTGCGCCTGCTGGGCGAAGAAGTTGTTGACGATGCTGCCGCCGGACTCCTGGACATAGCCGATCGGCTCGCCGAGCAACGCCGTCGCCTGCAGCAGCAGGCGCTCGCTGCTGTCGTCGTCCTTGCGTATCCGCTCGCGGCACGGCGGGGTCGGTGGAATATCGCCGATGGGCAGGTCTTGCAGCAGCACAAAGCCTTGCCGGTTGCCGAACAACTTGAAGTGAAGGATCTGCGCGATCTGCTCCTGCTGCAGGCCGCCGCTGCGGATGGCGGAGGCCAGGAGATGGTCGAATGGGTCATGAAACATGGCATCCTTCCCTTGAGTTTTAGTTATCGGGTTACGATTGGCGTTTGCGCTGCAGACAGCATTGGGATGCAGTATTGAGAGAGTGCCGGTGCTTTAAAAACGGAAAAAACGAGCAGTAAGGATGAGTTTTAATCATGCTTGAGCAAGACATCCCGGCTCCGCGGATGCCGCCCCTGTATGCGCTGCGCGCTTTCGAAGTGGCGGCCCGTTTCGGCTCCTTCACCCAGGCGGCACAGAGCCTGTACATCACCCAGAGCGCCGTCAGCCGGCATGTGAAGACGCTGGAAGAGCACCTCGCTGCCAGCTCTTCGAGCGCCGCGGCTCGCGATTGACGCTGACCGATGCCGGGCGGCTGCTGGCGCAGGAGCTGAAGATCGGCTTTCGCACCATCGAAAGCGCCTGCATCGCCGTCACCCGCCAGCGCGGCGCGCTGCGGCTCAAGGCGCCCTCGACCCTGACCATGCGCTGGCTGCTCAAGGCCCTGGACGCCTTCCAGCAGGCACATCCGCACAATCGCGTGCAGCTCACCAGCGCCTGGATGGACCTGGATGCGGTGGACTTCCACAGCGAACCGTTCGACTGCGCGATCCTGCTCGGCCACGGCGGTTTCCCGGCGGACTGGCAGCGCGTGAAGCTGTTCGACGAATGGCTGGTGCCGGTCTGCGCGTCCGCGCTGCGCGGCGACCGGCCTTGGGATGTGCGGCAACTGGCCGCTGCCGAGCTGATCCATCCGTCGCGCGACTGCCGCGACTGGCGCCGCTGGCTGCAGCGCACCGGGCTGGCCGACCAGGTCGCCTGGCAGCAGGGCAAGCTCTTCGACACCCTGGAGCTGGGCATCTCCGCCGCGGCGCAGGGGCATGGCGTATCGATCGGCGATCTCGCGCTGGTCGGCGCCGAACTGCAGCGCGGCAGCCTGGCGCTGCCGTTCGGGCAGGCGGTGAAGTCCGGCGACAGCTACTACCTGGTCTGGCCGGGCGGTGGCGACGAGTCGGCCACGCTGATGCGCATGCGCGACTATCTGCTCGAACACCTGCCGGATATTTCCGGCCAGGGTGTCGAGCTGCTCGAGTGATGCCGGTGGCCGACGGGATGGCCGAGCCATTTCAGTCATTGCCGCGCCCACCCTCGGTAGGGGAAAATGGCGGCCTTTTTCTACGTACCACCCGCAGGAGATTCAGCGATGCCCAGCCGTCGTGAGCGAGCCAATGCCATCCGCGCCCTCAGCATGGATGCCGTGCAGAAAGCCAACAGCGGCCACCCCGGTGCCCCCATGGGCATGGCGGACATCGCCGAAGTGCTCTGGCGTGACCACCTCAAGCACAGCCCGACCAACCCGCAGTGGGCCGACCGCGACCGCTTCGTGCTGTCCAACGGCCACGGCTCGATGCTGATCTACTCGCTGCTGCACCTGACCGGCTACGACCTGTCGATCGACGACCTGAAGAACTTCCGCCAGCTGCACAGCAAGACCCCGGGCCATCCGGAGTTCGGCTACACCGCCGGCGTCGAGACCACCACCGGCCCGCTCGGCCAGGGCATCGCCAACGCCGTGGGCTTCGCCCTGGCCGAGAAGGTCATGGCCGCGCAGTTCAACCGCCCCGGCCACGAGATCGTCGATCACAACACCTACGTGTTCCTCGGCGACGGCTGCATGATGGAAGGCATCTCCCACGAGGTCTGCTCGCTGGCCGGCACCCTCGGGCTGAACAAGCTGATCGCCTTCTACGACGACAACGGCATCTCCATCGACGGCGAGGTGCATGGCTGGTTCACCGACGACACCCCGCGCCGCTTCGAGGCCTACGGCTGGCAGGTGATCCGCAACGTCGACGGGCATGACGCCGACGAGATCCAGATGGCCATCGAGACCGCGCGCAAGAGCGACCAGCCGACGCTGATCTGCTGCAAGACCATCATCGGCTTCGGCTCGCCGAACAAGCAGGGCAAGGAGGAATCCCACGGCTCGGCGCTGGGCGAGGCCGAGATCGCCCTGACCCGCGAGGCGCTGGGCTGGACGTACGGCCCGTTCGAGATTCCCGCCGAGATCTATGCCGAGTGGGATGCCAAGCAGAAGGGCGCCGAGGCCGAAACCGCCTGGAACCAGCGCTTCGCCGCCTACGAGGCCGAGTTCCCGGCGCTGGCCGCCGAGTTCAAGCGGCGCATGGCCGGCGAGCTGCCCGCCGACTTCGCCGAGAAGGCCAGCGCATTCATCCGCGAAGTGGCCACCAAGGGCGAGACCATCGCCAGCCGCAAGGCCAGCCAGAACTGCCTGAACGCCTTCGGCCCGCTGCTGCCGGAACTGCTCGGCGGCTCGGCCGACCTCGCCGGTTCCAACCTGACCCTGTGGAAGGGCTGCAAGCCGGTGGTGGCCGAGGATGCCTCGGGCAACTACATGTACTACGGCGTGCGCGAATTCGGCATGAGCGCCATCATGAACGGCGTCGCCCTGCATGGCGGCCTGATTCCCTACGGCGCGACCTTCCTGATGTTCATGGAGTACGCGCGCAACGCCGTGCGCATGTCGGCGCTGATGAAGCAGCGCGTGCTCTACGTGTTCACCCACGATTCCATCGGCCTCGGCGAGGACGGCCCGACCCACCAGCCGGTCGAGCAGCTGACCAGCCTGCGCACCACGCCGAACCTGGACACCTGGCGCCCGGCCGACACGGTCGAGTCGGCGGTGGCCTGGAAGCATGCCATCGAACGCAAGGACGGCCCGAGCGCGCTGATCTTCTCGCGGCAGAACCTGCCGTTCCACGTGCGCGACAACGAGACCGAGGCGGCCATCGCCCGCGGCGGCTACATCCTGAAGAACTGCGCCGGCGAGCCGGAACTGATCCTCATCGCCACCGGCTCGGAAGTCAGCCTGGCGGTGCAGGCCGCCGACCAGCTGGCCGAACAGGGCCGCCAGGTGCGCGTCGTCTCCATGCCCTGCACCAGCGTGTTCGACGCCCAGGACGCGGCCTACAAGCAACTGGTGCTGCCGGTGGAAGTCGGTGCGCGCATCGCCATCGAGGCGGCGCATGCGGACTACTGGTACAAGTACGTCGGCCTCGACGGCCGCATCATCGGCATGACCAGCTACGGCGAGTCGGCCCCGGCCGGCCAGCTGTTCGAGGAATTCGGCTTCACCGTCGACAACATCCTCGCGGTGGTCGAGGAGCTGCTGGAAGACTGAACCGAGCCGCGGTGGATGACTGCGGTCATCCACCCTACGTAACTCCACCTTCCGTAGGGTGGAAAACCCGCGCAGCCGGTTTTCCACCGGCAGGACCGACGAAGATCCCATGGCCAACGCCCGTCCCTATCGCGTCGCCCTCAACGGCTACGGCCGCATCGGTCGTTGCGTGCTGCGCGCCTTCTACGAGCGCGGTGCGGCCTTCGACTTCCAGTTCGTCGCGCTCAACGACCTGGCCGACATGGCCAGCCTGGAATACCTCACCCGTTTCGACTCCACCCATGGCCGCTTCCCCGGCGAGGTCGGCGTGCAAGGCGACTGCCTGCACCTCAATGGCGACTGCGTGAAGGTGTTGCGCGAATCGACGCCGGAGGCCGTCGACTGGCGCGCGCTGGGCGTGGATCTGGTGCTGGAGTGTTCCGGCGCCTACCACAGCCGCGCCGACGGCCAGCGCTTCATCGACGCCGGCGTGCCGCGGGTGCTGTTCTCGCAGCCGATGGCCAGCGCTGCGGACGTCGACGCCACCGTGGTGATGGGCATCAACCACGAGCAATTGAGCGGCGCCGAGACGCTGGTTTCCAACGCCTCCTGCACCACCAACTGCGGCGTACCGCTGCTCAAGCTGCTCAATGACGCGGTCGGCCTGGACTACGTGTCCATCACCACCATCCACTCGGCGATGAACGACCAGCCGGTGATCGACGCCTACCACCATGAGGACCTGCGCCGCACGCGCTCGGCCTTCCAGTCGGTGATCCCGGTGTCCACCGGTCTTGCGCGCGGTATCGAACGCCTCTTGCCGGAACTCTCCGGGCGGATACAGGCCAAAGCGGTGCGGGTGCCGACGGTGAACGTGTCCTGCCTGGACATCACCCTGCAGACCAGCCGCGACACCGATGCACGGACGATCAACCGCGTGCTGCGCGAGGCCGCCGAATCCGGCCCGCTGAAAGGCCTGCTCGCCTACACCGAGCTGCCCCACGCCAGCTGCGATTTCAACCACGACCCGCATTCGGCGATCGTCGACGGCAGCCTGACCCGCGCTTCCGGGCCGCGGCTGGTGAACCTGCTGGCCTGGTTCGACAACGAATGGGGGTTCGCCAACCGCATGCTCGATGTCACCGAACACTACCTGCGCGTCGCCCGACGCGGCCGACCCTGACTCATCGCTGCTTCTCGACCTTTAAGGAAGACCAACATGACCGTTTTGAAGATGACCGACCTCGACCTCCAGGGTAAGCGCGTGCTGATCCGCGAGGACCTCAACGTGCCGGTGAAGGATGGCGCGGTGAAGAGCGATGCGCGCATCCTGGCCTCGTTGCCGACCATCAGGCTGGCGCTGGAGAAGGGCGCCGCGGTGCTGGTCTGCTCGCACCTGGGCCGTCCGGAAGAGGGCGTCTACAGCGAGGAGGACAGCCTCAAGCCGGTCGCCGATTACCTGTCCAAGGCCCTCGGCCGTGAGGTGCCGCTGGTCAAGGACTACCTGGGCGGCGTCGAGGTCAAGCCGGGCGAGCTGGTGCTGCTGGAGAACGTGCGCTTCAACATGGGCGAGAAGAAGAACAGCGACGAGCTGGCGCAGCAGTACGCCGCGCTGTGCGACGTCTTCGTCATGGACGCCTTCGGCACCGCGCACCGCGCCCAGGGTTCGACCCATGGCGTGGCCAAGTTCGCCAAGGTCGCCTGCGCCGGCCCGCTGCTGGCCGCCGAGCTGGAGGCGCTGGGCAAGGCGCTGGACAAGCCGGCGCGGCCGATGGTGGCCATCGTCGCCGGCTCCAAGGTCTCGACCAAGCTCGACGTGCTGACTTCGCTGGCCGACATCTGCGACCAGCTGATCGTCGGCGGCGGTATCGCCAACACCTTCCTCGCCGCGGCCGGCTACAAGGTCGGCAAGTCGTTGCACGAGGCCGACCTGCTCGACACCGCCAAGGCCATCGCCGCCAAGGTCGCCGTGCCGCTGCCGGTGGACGTGGTGGTCGCCAAGGCGTTCGCCGAGAGCGCCGAGGCCACGGTCAAGGCCATCGGCGACGTCGCCGACGACGACATGATCCTCGACATCGGCCCGCAGACCGCCGCGCAGTTCGGCGAGATGCTCAAGGCCTCGCAGACCATCCTCTGGAACGGCCCGGTCGGCGTGTTCGAGTTCGACCAGTTCGGCAACGGCACCCAGGTGCTGGCCCAGGCCATCGCGCAGAGCCCGGCGTTCTCTATCGCCGGTGGCGGCGACACCCTGGCGGCGATCGACAAGTACGGCGTCGCCGAGCAGATCTCCTACATTTCCACCGGTGGCGGTGCCTTCCTCGAATTCGTCGAAGGCAAGGTGCTGCCGGCGGTCGAGGTGCTGGAGCAGCGCGCGGGTTGAGCCCGCCGCTTCGTCGCGGCGCCAGGGCAACCCCCGTGGCCTGCAGTGGTCCCTGTTCTATCGGGAACGAGGAAAGGGGATGCACCATGCGTTATGCCGTTCTTGCTGTTTGCTGCCTGGGCCTGGCCGGTTGTGCCGGCGGCTCGCCGGACAGTGCCTGCCAGGTGCTCGATCCGCCTGCCGCCATCGGGCCGACCGCCGAGCATGAGCAGCGCGTCGAGATGCAGGCGACCGGCGATCCGACTGCCACCACCCGGGGCGGCCTGCAGGATTGCCCCTGAATGCTGAGGTAAAGCAATGAAAAGCCTGTCGATTGCGCTCGTGGCACTACTGTCGTTGGCCGGCTGCGGCCACTGGCAGTCCGGGCCCGATGCACCCTTCGTGCGCTGGAAGTGCCAGGGCCAGCAGCACATCGCCTGGCGCTACGCCGATAGCGGACGAACCGCGGTCGACCTGAAGATCGGTAATAGTGCGCAGATTCATACCCTGCGCAAGGAACCTGCCACGCATGGCAGTTTCTATAGCGATGGCGTACTCGCCTTTCACGACAAGGGTAACGAGGCGCTGGTCTACCGTGTGGCCGACGATGAACTGCTGGCCCATGGCTGCAGCGCTTCGCTGATCAACCTGTAGCGTAGCGAGTAACTGCACCCCGCCGCATTGTTGCGGGGCGCCCTATTAAAAGCGGTGGCGGCGCTGGCATTTGCCGCCCCCGCCACTACAATGCCGCGCCCAGCGTGTGGCGCTTGAACGGCGCCGGCCACTGCGGCAGGCTTTACACGATTAACGACCCAGACCGGGAGAAAGGAAAACATGGCACTCATCAGCATGCGCCAGATGCTCGACCACGCCGCCGAGTTCGGCTACGGCGTACCGGCCTTCAACGTCAACAACCTCGAGCAGATGCGCGCCATCATGGAAGCGGCCGACAAGACCGATTCCCCGGTGATCGTCCAGGCTTCCGCCGGTGCGCGCAAATACGCCGGTGCGCCGTTCCTGCGTCATCTGATCCTGGCGGCGATCGAAGAATTCCCGCATATCCCGGTGTGCATGCACCAGGACCACGGCACCAGCCCGGACGTCTGCCAGCGCTCGATCCAGCTGGGCTTCTCCTCGGTGATGATGGACGGCTCGCTGAAGGAAGACGGCAAGACCCCCGCCGACTACGACTACAACGTGCGCGTGACCCAGCAGACCGTGGCCTTCGCCCATGCCTGCGGCGTCTCCGTGGAAGGCGAGCTGGGCTGCCTGGGTAGCCTGGAAACCGGCATGGCCGGCGAGGAAGACGGCGTCGGCGCCGAGGGCGTGCTCGACCACAGCCAGCTGTTGACCGATCCGGAAGAGGCCGCCGACTTCGTCGCCAAGACCAAGGTCGACGCCCTGGCGATCGCCATCGGCACCAGCCACGGCGCCTACAAGTTCACCAAGCCGCCGACCGGCGACACCCTGTCGATCCAGCGTATCAAGGAAATCCATGCGCGCATCCCCGACACCCACCTGGTGATGCACGGCTCCTCCTCGGTGCCGCAGGAATGGCTGAAGGTCATCAACGAGTACGGCGGCGAGATCGGCGAGACCTACGGCGTGCCGGTCGAGGAAATCGTCGAGGGCATCAAGTACGGCGTGCGCAAGGTCAACATCGACACCGACCTGCGCCTGGCCTCCACCGGCGCGATCCGCGAGTTCCTGGCGAAGAACCCCAGCGAGTTCGACCCGCGCAAGTACCTGGCCAAGACCGTCGCCGCCATGCGCGACATCTGCATCGCCCGCTACGAGGCCTTCGGCACCGCCGGCAATGCCAGCAAGATCAAGCCGATCTCGCTGGAAGGCATGTTCCAGCGCTACGCCAACGGCGAGCTGGACCCGAAGATCAACTGATCGTTCGGCCATGAAGAAGCCCGCGTTTGCGGGCTTTTTCGTTTCTGCGCCGTATGCGTGCTCAGCTGGCGAGCAGCGCCTGGATCTGGCAGCGCAAGGTGTCCAGCGCGAAAGGCTTGGCCAGGACCGGAGCCGACCGCGCGATGGCGCTGCCGGACTCGTAGATCTCGATGGGATGGCCGCTGATGAAGATCACCTTGAGGTCCGGGCGCAGCTTGAGCGCCGGCTCGGCGATCATCACGCCGGAGACGTTGCCCGGCAGCCGGAAGTCGCTCACCAGCAGATCCAGCTGCGGCTTGCTGGCGAGAATCTCGAAGGCCTCGGCGGCATTGCTCGCCTCCAGTACCCGGTAGCCTTCGCCAACGAGGTAATCGGACAGCAGCGCGAGGACGTGGGGCTCGTCCTCGACGAGCAGCACGATTTTGGTCGAAGGCTGGTTCATAGCGGTGATTCTCGTTCGGTTCTATGAACGTTCCATTGCATGGCGCTGAAACGAGGGCAGGGCTCGAACATTGCTTGGAGCGGCCGTGCCCGTGCAAGTTCAGCAATTGCCGGCCATGAGTCAATCACGACCTTCGGCCCCCGATCTTCGGTTGAGGCTGGGCCGGCTTTCGGCATTGGCAGTGGCCTGGGCGCGGTTTAGGCTTCCGGGAGCCCGCCAGGAATGTTGCCCATGACCGACGAGAAGCAGTTGCACGTCATCGCCGAGCGTACCCTCGATCACTATCGCCATCGTGCCGAGGCCTTCCGCGAGGGGACCCGCGACCACGATGTCAGCCAGAACATCGAGGCCCTGCTGCGTCATATCCGGGCCGAGCCGCCGCTGCGCATCCTCGACCTGGGCTGCGGTCCGGGGCGCGATCTCAAGGCGTTCGCCGCCCGCGGGCATACGGCTGTCGGCCTCGACGGCACCGAGGCGTTCGTGGCCATGGCCCGGGCCGAGAGCGGCTGCGACGTCTGGCATCAGGATCTGTTGCAGTTGGACCTGCCGCGCGAGGCCTTCGATGGCATCTTCGCCAATGCCGTGCTGTTCCATGTCCCCAGCAGCGCCCTGCCCAGGGTGCTGCTGCAACTGCGCGAGACGCTGAAGCCCGGCGGCGTGCTGTTCTGTTCCAACCCCCGCGGGCAGGACGAGGAAGGCTGGAGCGGTGAGCGCTATGGCGTCTGGTACAGCTGGCCGACCTGGCGCGAGCGGCTGCTGGCGGCCGGTTTCAGCGAGCTCGAGCACTATTACCGTCCTGTCGGCTTGCCGCGTGCGCAGCAGCCCTGGCTGGCCAGCGTCTGGCGCCGGCCGTGACGGCCGCTCGACATGGACTGCCTGGCCCTGGCATTCGAGTACGACCGGTTCTTGGAACGCCCCGCAGAATGCAAGCCATGCCGGTTGCCGTCATGCGTTTTGCACGGCTTAATCCGTTCGTCGAATATTCATAACTTATTGTTTTTAAACGATAAATAAGTTTTCTGTGTGGTTGGCACGAACGCTGCTCTGTAACGCTCGCTGGAGTCTAATCGGAGTACAGAACAATGACCGCCGCACAACGCTTCCTTACTGCCGCTTTCCCTGAATTCGAAGTGCTGACCGAGCCGCGTCCGGATGGTGGGTTGCTGCTCACCCTGCGCAACGACGACCGCACGCTGGTCAGGCGCGCCCTCTCCAAGGGCCAGACCCAGGCCAGGAGGCAGCTCGAATGGGTCGTCAGCTCGGTTCGTCGCGACCTCGCGCTGGAAGCCGGCATGTCGCCATCCATTGCGCATCTGCAGAGCCAGAGCCGAACGGCGCTGCCGACTTACGAATATGCCTGAGACCGCGGCTGCGGCACCCAAGCCGCAGCCAGCGCGACCGGGCCGTCGAGCCTGGCGCCCATACCGTGAAGCCTGAGGAGGAGTTCCGCATGAACGCCATCGACCTGCTGATCGAGGATCATGAGCGCGTGAAGGATCTACTGACGCGCCTGAGCGAATCCACCGAGCGCGCCCTGAAGACGCGCGCCGAGCTGCTGCATAAGCTGGACGTGGAGGTGACCATCCATACCCAGCTGGAGGAGCAGATTCTCTATCCGGCCTACAAGGAAGCCGGTGGCAAGGAAGAGCTGAAGATGTACCACGAGGCCAAGGAGGAGCACCGCGCCGTCGATTCGCTGGTGCTGCCCGACCTCAAGGCCACCGATCCGGGGAGCGTGCAGTTCTCCGGGCGGGTCAAGGTCTGCAAGGAGTTGCTGGAGCATCACATCGAGGAAGAGGAGTCCGAGATGTTCCCGCATGCCCGCGAATTGCTCGGCGACCAGCGCCTGCAGGAGATGGGCAGGCAAATGGCCGAACTGAAGGCGCGCCTGAAAAAGGAATTCGCCGGCCGGCAGGCGGCCTGAGGCTTAGCTTGCCCTTGCCGGGGCGCTTTGCCCCGGCTCGTTCGACCATGGGCGAAGCGGCCTTTTTCGGCTTTGCTGATCTGCATCAATAACCTGTGCGGGCCCCGCTGAGGCCCTAGATGGCTCAATGGCATCACGCATGAGTGGCTCCTGCAACCGATTCCCTGACAGGCGAAAAACACCCGCCCGGCAGCTGGGAGTGACATGCGCAATGGGACAGGGGCGGGCATGGAAGACGAGCTGAAGGCGTTGTTGCAACGGGTCGGGCTGGGGGCGGAGCAGATTCTTACGCGCAAGCGTTTCCTCCAGTGGCAGGCCGCGGATGCGCTGCGCCTGAACCGGGCCGCGGTGGATGTCGATGCGGCGCACCAGCGTTTCATCGACAAACTCTACGGACACCTCGCGGAATTCGACGTACCGGCGGAAATCCTCAACGATCCCGCTGGCGTGGCACGCCTCAAGCACAGCCAGCGGAGCTATTACCAGCGCCTGTGGAATGGTCCCTACGAGCGCGACTACGTGAAGGACCGCCTGCTGGTCGGGCTGGTGCACCAGCGGGTCGGCGTCGATCTGGAATGGTACCTGGGTGCTTATCGGCTGTATCTGTCGGAAATGCTGCGACTGCTGCTGGGCGATGCCGAGCAGCATGCGGTCTACGACAGTCTGCTGAAGATCGTGTTCTTCGACATGATCCTCGCCATCGATACCTACAGCGCGGCCCAGCGACACGCCCTCGAAGATAGCGAGGCGCGGCTGGCACGTGCGCTGCGCGGCTCCGAGGACGGCATCTGGGAATGGGACATCGAGCACGACCGGTTGCACCTCTCCGAGCGCTGGACCGGCATGCTCGGCCTGCCGACGGAGCCGAGCTACTGCAGCCGCAGCTGGTTCGAGCGGGTGCATCCGGATGACCTGCCGGGCCTGCGCGAGGCCATCAGCGCCCACCTGAACGGCCGCAGCCCGACCCTGGCCCACGAGTACCGCATCCGCACCCGCTTCGGCGAATACCTCTGGGTACTGGTGCGCGGTGTGGTCGAACGCTGCGAGCAGGGCGCGCAGCGCATGGCGGGTTCGCAGACCGATATCAGCGCCCGCAAGGCCGCCGAGGAATGCCTGCGGCATGCCGCGCGGCACGACTCGCTGACCGGGCTGGCCAACCGCCTGCATCTGGACGAGCTGCTCCAGCAAGCCCAGCAGCGTGCCCACGGCCGGGCCTCGGCGCTGCTGTTCGTCGACCTGGACCGTTTCAAGCTGATCAACGACAGTCTCGGCCACCGCGTCGGCGACCAGGTGCTGGTGGAAGTCGCACAACGCCTCGCGCACTGCCTGCGGCCGGGCGATCATCTGGCGCGTTTCGGCGGCGACGAGTTCGTCGCCCTGCTCGGCGACCTGGCCTGCGAGGCCGATGCCGAGCGGGTGGCACAGCGGATGCTCAATGCGCTGCGCCAGCCATTGCAGCTCGGCGAGCGCACCCTCTCGGTCAGCGCCAGCATCGGCATCGCACCGTTGTACCGCAACGGCCAGGCACTGGATGCGCTGCAGGCGGCGGACCTCGCCCTGTACCGCGCGAAAAGCGCCGGCAAGAACCAGTTCGCGCTGTTCTGCGAAAGCCTGCATTCCACGGCGGCGCGCCAGCTGGAGCTGGAAAGCGCGCTGGCGCAGGCGCTGACGCGCAACGAGTTCGTCCTGTACTTCCAGCCGATCTGCCGCATCGACCGCGGGCAACCCTATCTGGTGGGGGTCGAAGCCCTGCTGCGCTGGCGTTACAACGATGCGCTGGTGGCGCCGAACGAATTCATTCCGGTACTGGAGGAGTCCCGGGAGATCGTCCGGGTCGGCGAATGGGTGCTGCGCGAGGCCTGCCGGCAGGTCCGTTGCTGGCAGCAGGCCGGACAGGCGCAGCTGTACTGCACGGTGAACCTGTCGATCCGCCAGCTGCAGGCGCCCGGCTTCACGGCGCTGCTGGCGCGCGTGCTGCGCGAAACCGAGTTGCCGCCCGCCAGCCTGGTACTGGAGATCACCGAGACCCTGCTCATGCAGGACAGCGAGCTGATGCTGAACAGCCTGCGCGAGATCGCTGCGCTCGGCGTGCGCCTGGCACTGGACGATTTCGGCACCGGCTATTCCTCGCTCGGCTACCTGAAGCGCTTTCCGCTGCACATCCTCAAGGTCGACCGCAGCTTCATCGCCGCCGCGCCGGAGGACGCCGATTCGGTCGCCATCAGCCGGGCGGTCATCGGCCTCGGTCATAGCCTCGGCCTGGCGGTGATCGCCGAGGGGGTGGAGCGCCCCGAGCAGCTGCAGTTCCTGATCGACGAGGGTTGCCAGAATGCCCAGGGCTTCTGGTTCAGCCGGCCGAGGCCGGCCGCCGAGCTGCAGCGGCTGTTCAATGGCGAGAACTGCTTCGACGGCTTCTGGGGCCTGCTGCCGCAGGCCAGCCTGGCGCCCCTGGGCCTGGAGCGCTGACGCCGGCGCCCCCTGCGCCACGGCGCGCCAGGGCACTCTTGGCCCTCGCAAGGGTCAACACTCCTGTGGATCTTGATGAATCAAGAACTCGCCGGCCGCCCGCCGGCTCATCCTGAAGGAGGTTAACCATGCGTCTCACCTATTTGCTGCCCCCGGTACTCGGTCTTCTGCTGGTCGGTTGCGGCCCGGACGAAGACCGTGAGCGCGAGCCGACCCCGCCGCCGGCCACCACCGAGCAGCCAGCCGCACCGTCGACCGATACCACCACTCCGCCTGCCGGGACGGGCACGGGTACGGGCACCGCTCCGAGCACCGGCACGTCCGGCGGCATGGCCACTCCGCCCGCCGACAATGGCAGCGACATGGGCACCGAGTCCGATTCGGGCACTGCGCCCGGTACCTCGCAATAAAGGCGGTTTCGCCGAACCTGATCCAGGCACCTCGCGTAGCGCGCGGGTGCCTTCAGCAGGAGACATTCGATGAAGTGGACATTCGCCCCCGCCCTGGCCTTGGCCACGCTGGCCCTGTTGGGCTGCTCCCCCGAGGAGGAGGAGTCGGCGCTGGACAACAACAGCCGCAACCAGCAGGAATATCAGAACACCGCCACCGACCCGGCCGGGCCACGTGAGCTGTCGCCGCCGTCGAACACGCCCAACGAGTAGCCGCCCGGTGTCTGCGGGTCAGACGAACTGGGCCGCGGCAAAGCCCGAGGCCCAGGCCCACTGGAAGTTGAAACCGCCCAGGTGGCCGCTGACGTCCAGCACCTCGCCGATGAAGTACAGCCCCGGCGATTTCTGCGATTCCAGGGTCTTGGACGAGACTTCGCGGGTATCCACGCCGCCCAGCGTCACTTCGGCGGTGCGATAGCCCTCGGTGCCGGCGGGCACCAGTTGCCAGTCGCTCAGCTGCGCGGCAATCGCCTCCAGCTCCACCCTCGTGTATTGCTTCAGCGCTCTGGAGACGAACCAATGCTCGCAGAGCAGCCCGGCCATCTTGCGGGTGAAGACTTCGCCGAGCAGGGTCTTCAGCTCTGCATTGGGGCGTTCCTGCTGCTGCGTCGTCAGCCATTCGTCGAGGTTCAGGTGCGGCAGCAGGTCGATATGCAGCACGTCGCCCGGCTGCCAGTAGGAGGAGATCTGCAGGATCGCCGGGCCCGACAGGCCGCGGTGGGTGAACAGGATGTTCTCGCGGAAGCTCTGCCCGTTGCAGCTGACCAGGCAGTCCTCCACCGAGGTCCCGGATAGCTCGGCGCACATGGCCTTGAGCGTCGGTTCGGTGATGCTGAAGGGCACCAATCCGGCGCGGGTCGGCAGCACGTTGTGGCCGAACTGGCGGGCGACCTGGTAGCCGAAGCCGGTGGCGCCCAGGGTCGGGATCGACAGGCCGCCGGTGGCGATCACCAGCGACTGGCAATGCACTGGCCCGATGCCGGTCTGCAGCGCATAGCCCGTGTCGGTCTTCCTCACCGTCTCGACGGCGATGCCGAGGCGCAGGTCGACACCGGCCCGCGTGCATTCGCCGAGCAGCATCTCGAGGATGTCGCTGGACTTGTTGTCGCAGAACAGCTGGCCGAGCTTCTTCTCGTGGTAGGGCACGCCATGGCGGGCGACCAGCTCGAGGAAGTCCCACTGGCTGTAGCGCGCCAGCGCCGACTTGCAGAAATGCGGGTTGCCGGAGAGAAAGTTCGCCGGCTCGGTGTACAGGTTGGTGAAATTACAGCGCCCGCCGCCGGACATCAGGATCTTCTTGCCGGCCTTGTTGGCGTGATCGAGCAGCAGTACCCGGCGCCCGCGCGACGCCGCGTTGAATGCGCACATCAGGCCGGCGGCGCCGGCGCCGATGATGGTGACTTCTGGGGTTAGCACGGGGTGCCCTCGTTCGCAGAAAAGCCGCGCATCTTACCGTGCCTGTCCGCCAGGCTCGACGGCATCCTGCTTGAGCAGGTGCACGGCCATGCTGCGCAACGGCGCCAGTTGCCGGCAGATCAGCCCGAGCTGGGTCTGCACCAGGCGATGGCCGTCGTCGGTGTCGTCCGGCAGCTGCTCGAGCCGCTGCGCCAGGGCATCTTCCTCTTCGCTGTAGATGGCCACCGGGCGCTTGTGCCGCAGCGCCGCGGCGAGGTCGTCGAGGCTGGCGGCGAGCTGCTGCGCGGCGCTTTCCAGCAGCGCGTCGCTGGCGTCGTCGGGCAGGCTCTCGCGGTGCGCGCCGAGGCCGGAGAGGTAGTTGAGCAGGGTGTGCGAGAGGATCAGGAAGCGGAAGCCGGTCTCGGCTTCCTTGCGGAAGTGCCCGGGCTCCAGCAGCATGTTCGACAGCGTGGTGGACAGCGCCGCATCGGCGTTGTGCGCGTTGCGCCGGGCCAGCCGATAGGCCAGGTCGTCGTGCTTGCCGCTCTCGTACTGGCGCATGATCTGGCGCAGATAGTCGCTGTTGCAGCTGAGGGTGTTGGCCACCACCTGGTTCAGCCGCCGGCCCTGCCAGTCCGGCAGGATCAGGAACACCGCGGCGGCGGCGATCAGGCTGCCGAGCAGGGTATCGAACAGGCGCGGCCAGATCAGTCCGTAGCCGTCGCCGACCTGGTTGAAGCAGAACAGCACCAGCAGGGTGATCGCCGCCGTGGCCAGGGTGTAGCGCGTGCTGCGGGTGGCGAAGAAGACCACCCCGGCGACCACCGCGAACAGCGCCTGGACCTGCGTATTGGGAAACAGATCGAACAGCGCCCAGCCGGCCAGCAGGCCGAGCACGGTGCCGCTGACCCGCTGTACCAGCTTGATCCGCGTGGCGCCGTAGTTGGGCTGGCAGACGAACACCGTGGTCAGTAGCACCCAGTAGCCCTGCTCGGGATGGATCGCGTGCAGCACCGCATAGCCGCCGACCAGGGCGATGCTCATGCGCAGGGCATGGCGGAACAGCAGCGAGGTCGGCGTCAGTTGCTGGCGCACGCGGTTGAAGGCCTCGCGCAGCGATTGCGGCTGGCGGTCCAGCAGGCTGCTGTCCTGCTCGCCCTGCAGCGCGTCGGGGTCGCTGGCGCTGGCGAGCTGGCGCTGCACAGTGGCGAGGTTGCCGGCCAGGGCGCGCAGCGAGCGCAGCAGGCCGCGCCAGGCCGGGTTGCTCTGCAGGCGCAGGTGCTCCAGCGAGGCCTCCAGGTCGGCCATCGCCTGGGCGTTGGCCTCGCTGTAGCGGAACGCCTGGCGCAGCTGCACCGCCTCGGCCAGCTCGCCGCAGGCGCTGGCCTGCAGGCGCAGCAGGCGCTGGCAGCGGAACAGCACGTCGCTGTGGAAGAAGGCCTCGGCCAGCGCCTGGTAGGGATAATGCGAGGAGCTGACGCGTTCGTGCAGGTCCTGGGCGAGGAAGTAGAGCTTGAGGTAGCGGTTGATCTTCACCCCGGGCCGCCCCTGGCCGAGGCGGTTGAGCAGGGTCTCCTTGGCCGCATTCAAGGCATTGACCACCCGGCCGTTCTGCTGCGCCAGTTGCAGGCGGCGCTCCTCGACGTCGAGCTGGCGCACCGGCTCGAACAGCGCGGCCTTGAGGCGGAAGTAATGGCCCAGTTCGCGATACAGCCGGGCCAGGCTCTGCTGCACCGGCTGGTGGGTGAACAGGGCGTTCCACAGCACCGAGAGCAGGCCGTACCAGGCCGCGCCGGCGAGCAGCAGCAGCGGGTCGCGCCAGAACTGCAGCGCCGCCGCCTCACCACGCTGATCGGCGGCGATCATGCTGTAGATCGCGAGGATCAGCGTCGCCTGGGCGATGGTCGCGTAGCGTTCGCCGAGCGCGCCGAGCATCACCAGGGCGAAGGTCGAGGCGGCCAGGCCGAGGACGAACAGCAGCGGGTAGGGGAACAGCAGTTCCACCGAGACCGAGGCGACGCTGAAACACAGCAGCGTCACCAGCAGCGCGCTGAGCCGGCCGAGCCAGCTGTCGTCGGTTTCCGCCAGGGCGCTGGCGATGATGCCGAGGAACAGCGGAATCACCAGTGCCGGTTGTCCGAGCTGCCAGCTCAGCCCCATGCTGCCGGCCAGCGCGATGAACACCCGCAGGCTGTAGCCGAACTTCTCCAGCGCCCAGAGGCGCCGCAGGGACTGGCGGAACGAGGGTGTCGGCATGGGCGGGCGGACCTGGCGGCGGGAAAGGTTCTATTGGACGCCGTCAGCACAACGCTGTCACGGGCTGCGGCGAATTTTCCCGCGTGGTAACGACCGCGCGCGCGGCAGTAGGGTGGAAAACTCGCGAAGCGATTTTCCACGCGGGGCGTGCAGCGATACGCCTCGTGAGCCCTGCACCCTATCCGCGTGGATGGCTTCGGCCATCCACCCTACAGCGCGCGGACCTTCAGCGAGCGGCCCTTGATCTTGCCGGCATTGAGGCGCTTCAGTGCCGGCCCGGCGACGTCGCGTTCCACCGCGACGTAGGCCTGGAAGTCGAAGATCGCGATCTTGCCGACCTTGCTTCCGGGAATGCCGGCATCGCCGGTCAGGGCGCCGAGAATGTCGCCGGGGCGCAGCTTGTCCTTGCGGCCGGCGGCGATGCACAGCGTCTGCATGGGTGCCTGCAGCGGTTCGCCGCTGTGCGCCGCGAGGCTCTCCAGCGACTGCCAGTTCAGCGGCGCCCGCTGCAGTTCCTCGATGGCCCGGGCGCGGTGCGCCTCCGCCGGGGCCACCAGGCTGACGGCGATGCCCCTGTTGCCGGCACGGCCGGTGCGGCCGACACGGTGCACATGGACCTGGGCGTCGCGCGCCAGTTCGACGTTGATCACCAGGTCCAGCGCGTCGATGTCCAGCCCGCGCGCGGCCACGTCGGTGGCCACCAGCACCGACAGGCTGCGGTTGGCGAACATCGCCAGCACCTGGTCGCGCTCGCGCTGCTCGAGGTCGCCATGCAATGCCATCGCCGAGATGCCGCTGGCATTCAACTGCTCGACCAGGTCCTGACACTGCTGCTTGGTGAAGCAGAACGCCACGCAGCTCTGCGGGCGGAAACTGGCCAGTACCCGCACCACTGCCGGCAGCCGTTCGCCGGCGTCGATCTCATAGAAGCGCTGCTCGATCTGGGTGTCGTCGTGCAGGGCCTCGACCTTTACCTGCTGCGGCGTGCGCATGAAGGCCGCCGCGAGCTGCGCGATGCCGCTCGGGTAGGTGGCGGAGAACAGCAGGGTCTGCCGCTTGGCCGGGGTCCGCCCGATGATCGCGGCGATGGCGTCGTAGAAGCCCATGTCGAGCATGCGGTCGGCCTCGTCGAGCACCAGCGTATTGAGCCCGTCGAGTTGCAGCGTGCCTTTGTCCAGGTGCTCCTGGATGCGCCCCGGGGTACCGACGATGACGTGCGCGCCATGTTCCAGCGAGCCGATCTGCGGACCGATGGGAACCCCGCCGCAGAGGGTGAGGATCTTGATGTTGTCCGCTGCGCGTGCCAGCCGGCGCAGCTCCTTGGCGACCTGGTCGGCGAGCTCGCGGGTCGGGCACAGCACCAGCGCCTGGCAGCCGAAGTAGCGCGGGTTCAGTGGGGCGAGCAGGGCGATGCCGAAGGCGGCGGTCTTGCCGCTGCCGGTCTTGGCCTGGGCGATCAGGTCCTGGCCCTCGAGCATCGCCGGCAGGCTCTGCGCCTGGATCGGAGTCATCGCCGTGTAGCGAGGGCGTCGAGGTTGGCCAGCATGGCGGCGGAAAGCGGCAGGGTGGTAAAGGCGGAACTGGGCACGGGCGGGGTCTTCGGCGGCGGAATCGGCGTGCAGTCTAACAGGGCCGCCCGGGCCTGCGCGGCGAACGGCCGGACGGTGGGAATGAAATGTTTTGTATGGTGGCCAGGCGGAACCCCGAGGCAGTGCGCCGATCGAAAATGGCCCACTCGTCACCCTCAGGAGGTCGTTTTGTCACGCGTGCTTTTCCTCGCCGGATTGCTGGCACTCCCCGCATTCGCGGCGCAGCCCACCCTCTATGGCCGTTACGAACACATCAAGATCGAAGAAATCGGCAAGACCCTGCCCGCCAAGATGGACACCGGCGCCATGACCGCCTCGCTGTCGGCGCGCGACATCGAGCAGTTCCGCCGCGATGGCGAAGACTGGGTACGCTTCCGCCTGGCCGTCGCTGGCGCCGATGACACGCTCTACGAGCAGCCCCTGCTCGGCATCAGCCGCATCAAGACGCGTGCCGAAGAGGCCGGCGGCAGCGCATCGCGCCGCGAGCCGCCGCGGGCCGAGCGGCCCATCATCGGCATGCAACTGTGCATTGGCGACCAGTTGCGCGAAGTGGAGGTCAACCTGACCGATCGCACCCATTTCAGCTATCCGTTGCTGATCGGCGCCGAGACCATCCGCGACCTGGATGCGGCGATCTACCCCACTGAGAAGTACACCGCAGGCCAACCGGCCTGCTGAAGCAGGCCGCTCCCGCACGTTTGTGCCGTCCGGCTTCGGTCGAGGCCTGCTTCGCTTATTGCAATCAAGTCGAAATAAAGGATGTTCATTATTTCGACTTGTTATCTTTGCTTTAAACTTTAGTTTATAGGTCGTTAGTTTGAAACTTATATGGGTTCGTTCGGGCTTGTTGATGAGTGGTAATTAAATTGGAATATGATTTGGTGCGAATAGTCATATGCCGCTGTTAATTATCACGTGACCGGCCGGTCGTGTTTCGGGGTGGCTGGTCGATTGCCCTCGGCCTGCGACCGGTCCGCCTGCAGGGTGACGGCCGGCTGTCTGGGGCGACGGTTACGGTGCGATTGAGCGCAACAGGGCGTGCAGCTGGAGGGCTCTGTTTGGCACCTGCCCGCCTTTTTCGCTTGTTTGTCAGACTAAAGTCGGGGCTTTCATTCTATAAGGCACCTTTGTTAGATTCAGTATGTGGTTCTTTCTTGCAATAACAATAAGGCGGAGAACGTCAATGGCCGACAACGATAAACAAAATGCTGCTGCGTACTGGAAGGCGAATGTTCGCCTTATCACTTGGAGCTTAGTGGTCTGGGCTCTTGTCTCATACGGTTTCGGTATCCTCCTGCGCCCGCTGGTGTCCGGTATCCCTGTAGGGGGAACGGATCTTGGCTTCTGGTTCGCTCAACAGGGTTCCATCATCACGTTCATTGCGATCATCTTCCACTACGCGTGGCGGCTGAACAAACTGGACAAGGAATTCGGGGTTGAGGAGTAACCACTATGAGCCAATATTGGATCAACATGATGTTCGTGGGCGCCTCGTTCCTGCTCTATATCGGGATCGCGGTCTGGGCTCGCGCTGGGTCGACTAAGGAATTCTACGTCGCCGGTGGTGGCGTTCACCCTGTCACCAACGGCATGGCGACCGCGGCAGACTGGATGTCTGCGGCATCCTTCATCTCCATGGCCGGTATCATCGCCTCCGGCGGTTATGCCACCTCCGTCTACCTGATGGGCTGGACCGGCGGCTACGTGCTGCTGGCGATGCTGCTTGCGCCCTACCTGCGCAAGTTCGGCAAGTTCACCGTGCCGGACTTCATCGGTGACCGTTTCTACAGCCGCGGCGCGCGCCTGGTTGCAGTTATCTGTCTGATTCTGATTTCCGTGACCTACGTAATCGGTCAGATGGCCGGTGCCGGTGTGGCGTTCTCCCGCTTCCTGGAAGTAAGCAACTCCGCCGGTATCTGGATCGCGGCCGCGATCGTGTTCGCCTACGCGGTGTTCGGTGGGATGAAGGGCATCACCTACACCCAGGTGGCGCAGTACGTGGTGCTGATCATTGCCTACACCATCCCGGCGGTGTTCATCGCCATGCAGCTGACCGGCAACCCGATCCCGATGTTCGGCATGTTCGGTACCCACGTCGATTCCGGCGTGCCGCTGCTGGACAAGCTGGATCAGGTCGTCACCGACCTGGGCTTCGCTGCCTACACCGCAGACATCGACAACAAGCTGAACATGTTCCTGTTCACCCTGTCGCTGATGATCGGTACCGCCGGTCTGCCGCACGTGATCATCCGCTTCTTCACCGTACCGCGGGTAGCTGATGCTCGCTGGTCCGCCGGCTGGACGCTGGTCTTCATCGCCCTGCTGTATCTGACCGCACCGGCCGTTGCCTCCATGGCGCGCCTGAACCTGGTACAGACCATCTATCCGGAAGGTCCGCAGGCCGAAGCGATCCGTTACGAAGATCGTCCGGAGTGGGTGCAGACCTGGGAACATACCGGTCTGATCAAGTGGGAAGACAAGAACAGCGATGGCCGTGTGCAGATGTACAACGACGCCAACGCCACCTTCGCCCCGACCGCCCAAGAGCGCGGCTGGAACGGTAACGAGCTGACCGTCAACAACGACATCATCGTGCTGGCCAACCCGGAAATCGCCAACCTGCCGAGCTGGGTCATCGGTCTGATCGCCGCGGGTGCCATTGCCGCTGCACTGTCGACCGCTGCCGGCCTGCTGCTGGCGATCTCCTCGGCGATCAGCCACGACCTGATCAAGACCCTGATCAATCCGAAGATCAGCGAGAAGAGCGAGATGAGGGCCGCCCGTATCTCCATGACGGCAGCCATCCTCCTGGCGACCTATCTGGGTCTGAACCCTCCGGGCTTTGCGGCCCAGGTGGTGGCCCTGGCGTTCGGTCTCGCGGCAGCGAGCCTGTTCCCGGCGCTGATGATGGGTATCTTCTCCAAGCGCGTGAACAGCGCGGGTGCCGTGGCCGGTATGCTGGTGGGTGTGGTGAGCACCGCCGTGTACATCTTCCTGTACCTGGCTGGTTCTTCATCCCGGGCACCGCGACCCTGGCCAACACGCCTGACCAGTGGTGGATGGGGATTTCCCCGCAGGCCTTCGGTGCCGTAGGTGCCATCCTGAACTTCGCCGTGGCCTACGCGGTGTCGATGGCCACCCAGGCACCGCCGCAGGAGATCCAGGACCTGGTCGAGAGCGTGCGTACCCCGAAGGGTGCTGGCGCTGCGCTTGATCACTAACTGATAATGCAACCGGACGTCAGACCTGGTCTGGCACGAGGTTGAGGTACAAGTCGGGCTTCCATCTGGAAGCCCGATTTTTTAGGGGGACTCGTATATGTTCTGGCATCTAATCGCGGCGGCAGCCGCCGCCGCTGCCGCCGCGGGGATCGCACTGCTGTTGCGTTCCTTGACGCGCAAGCGGCTGCCGAAGTGGATCGTTCCGGTATTTGCCGGCTTGGGCATGCTGGCATATGCCATTCACTACGAATACACCTGGTTCGCCAGCACCCAGGCGCGCCTGCCGGAAGGCTCCCTGGTGGTGTCGAGCGAAAAGGGCGGCATGCTCTGGCGGCCCTGGACGATGATGTATCCCATGCCGCTGGCCTATACGGTGCTGGATGACGCGAATGCGCAGGTCCAGGACACCGAGCAAGGGCGTGTTGCCCGCTTCGTGCTGTATCGCTTCGAGAAGAGCAGCCTGATGTCCACCGTGCGAAGTGCTCGCTATCAGCTGCTGTGCAGCGAGAAGGCGATGTTCAGGCTCAACGAGGCCGGCGAGGCGAAGGCCGAGACACTGACTCGGCTGGAGCCGGCTTCACCGCTCTATCAGGCCATCTGCGGGCGCGATCGGTAAGCGCTCGCCTCGACGTATGGCGGCCGCGCATCAGCACCGTCCGATGCGCGCTCCGGGGTGACGCGGGGGACAGGCGGTCGTCCCCTGCGGCCGCAGCGCGCAGGTCGCTGGAGCATCGGCTCAGATCGAATTGAATGCGGCCTTGCGCGCGCGCTGCCAGCACCTGAGCCGCTGGGCCAGCTCGTCGAAGTGCTGCAGTCCCGTGCGCTGGGCGCGGTTGAGCAGTATCAGGGCGATTTCCGCCGTGGCCATGGCATCGGCTGCCGCGTTGTGGCGCTGCGGAATGTGGATGTTGAACTGGTCGAGCCAGTGATCCAGGCCGCCGCGATGGATCATCGCTTCCGGAAACAGCATGGGCGCCAGATCCGCTACGTCGAGGAAGGTGTGCTCCAGGTTGTAACCCAGTTCGTTTTTCAGTGCGCGGGCCAGCATGCGCTGATCGAAGGGCGCGTGAAAGGCCAGTATGACGCTGTCGGCGGCGAACTCCATGAAACTGAGCAGTGCTTCGGTCGGCGGCAACCCGCTGGCCAGCTCGCTGGGGGCGATGCCGTGTATCAGCACGCTTTCGGTGAGCTTGACCTGGCGGCACAGGGTGCATTCGAACTGCTGGGAATAGTCGATGGCACCGTCTTCGATGACCACCGCGCCGATGGCGATGACCAGGTCGCGCTTGAGGTGCAGCCCGGTGGTTTCCAGGTCGAGCACCACCAGCCGCTGTTCACGCAGGGGGACGGCCTTGGGAAGCGTCGGCCGTGGCAGCTCGGCGATGCGCCGCTGCTGCTCGTGGGGGAGCTTCGGCCCGCGTGGGTTGAACCAGAACATACTCATAACTGATAGCGCACCGCGAGACTGGCCTGTAGACGCTGGGCCTGGCGGAAGGATTCGCGCAGGATTCGGCGGTCGAGCACATTGAGCGTATCCGGATCCAGGCGGTTGGAATAGGGCAATCCGTCGCGTGCCTGCTGTTGATGGTGCTGCATGCGCGTCTGCTGGATGAAATGGTAGGCCTCTTCGTAGGCCGCGCCGTCCTTGTCCTCGATGACGCCTTTTTCCACCAGCTTGCGCAGCCGCTCGAGCGTGTTGCAGCTGCCGATGCCATTGCTCAGCGCCAGCAGGCGGGCACCGTCGACGAAGGGCGTCAGGCCCTGCACCTTGAGGTCCAGGGTGTCCTTGGTTTCGCCCTTGCGGGCCACGACGAAATCGCGGAAGCGGCCGACCGGTGGCCGATGGCGCAGGGCGTTGTCGGCCATCATGCGCTGGAACAGGCTGTTGTCGGCGATTTCCTCGAGCAGGTTCTGGCGCAGCTGCTCGCAGCCTTCGGGCGAGCCCCAGATGGCGCGCAGGTCGAAATAGATGGTGCTGCTGAGCAGGTTTTCCGGCGTCGCCTCGCGGATGAACGAGCTGAAGCGGCGGCTCCATTCCTGGTGCGACAGGCACAGCTGCGGATTGCTGGCCATGATGTTGCCCTTGCACAGGGTAAAGCCGCAGGTATCGAGGTCGCGGTTGATGCGTTCGGCCAGCGGCAGCAGGCGCCCGCGGATGTGCGCGGCTTCGGCGGCGTCGGCGGCCTCGAAGAGCATGCCGTTGTCCTGGTCGGTGTGCAGGGTCTGTTCCTGGCGGCCTTCGCTGCCGAAGCACAGCCAGGTGAACGGAATGCCGGGATCGCCCATATTGGCGATGGCCAGTTCGATCACCCGGCAGACGGTGTGGTCGTTGAGCAGGGTGACGATGTGGGTGATCTGCGCCGAGGAGGCGCCGTGGGCCAGCATGTTGTCGACCAGCTGCCGGATGCGGCTGCGAATGACCACCAGCGCATCGACGCTGTCCGCATGGCGGATGGTTTGCGCCAGGTGCACCAGGTCCACGCGCTGCAGGGAGAACAGGTCGCGCTCGGATATCACCCCGCACAGCAGGCCGTCCTCCACCACACAGACATGCGCGATGTGCCGCTCGGTCATGGCGATCGCCGCGTCGAAGGCGGTGGCGTCCGGCGGCAGGTAGAACGGATCGTGCGTCATGAACTGCGCGATCGGCTGGCTCAGATCGGTGGTGCCGCTGCCGATGACCCGGCGCAGGTCGCGCAGGGTGAAGATGCCCTGCGGATGGAGGGCTTCATCGACGATGACGATGCTGCCGACGTTCTCCTCCTGCATCAGCGCCACCGCCTCGTTCAGCGGCCGGCTGGGCAGGCAGGACACCGGATGGTGCAGTGCCAGGTCGCCGATGCTGGTTTCCAGCGAGAAGTTCTCGCCGAGGCTTTCCACGGCGCGCATCTGCGCCTGCTGGTTGACCAGGTCGAGCAGGCTGCTCACGCCACGTATGGCGAAGTCGCGAAACACGTCGGAGCTGGACACCAGCTTGACGAAGGCCGGTTTGTTCAGCAGGAAGCAGAAGGTGTCTTCGGCCGCCAGGTGCGCGGTGCGGGTGGCGCGCTCGCCCATGAGGGCGGCCATCGGGAAGCACTCGCCGACGATGACCTCGAAGGTGGTGTCGGTGCCGCGCTTGGCGGTATGGGGGCGCTGGCCGTGGACGCGGCCCTGCTTGACGATGAAGAAGTGCTGCACCACGCCATCGTCCGGTGAAATGATGCAGTCGCCTTCGGCATAGAAGCGCAGCTCGCAATTCTCGACGAGATAGGCGAGGTGCGTCGGCTCCATCTGGTTGAACGGGGCGTACTTGCGCAGGAATTCCATGGTGCCGTGGATGTTCTGCAGTACAGCCGTCTTCCCTGCCTGGGCGAAGGCGTCAGGTGTGCTCATGGGTGATTTCCATTTTTTGTCCATGGTGGGCCGTGGGCCGGTTCGGCCCAATTGGACGTAAGTCTAGTCAGCGCGGGTATCCCGGAAGCTGATCGGGGTCAGCCCGGCGTTTCAGGGTGTTGCGGCGGGGCGGGAGACAAAAAAACCGCCCCGAGGGGCGGTTTTTCTGGTGCGGGACGAGGTTACAGGCCGTTCTTGGCCTTGAACTCGCGGCGGCGGCGGTGCAATACCGGCTCGGTGTATCCGTTGGGCTGCTTGGTGCCTTCGAGGACCAGCTCCAGCGCAGCCTGGAAGGCCACGCTGTTGTCGAAGTCAGGTGCCATCGGGCGGTACAGCGGGTCGCCCTCGTTCTGGCGATCGACCACGGCGGCCATGCGCTTGAGGCTTTCGATCACCTGATCCTTGGTCACTACACCGTGGCGCATCCAGTTGGCGACGTGCTGGCTGGAGATACGCAGCGTGGCGCGGTCTTCCATCAGCGCGACGTCGTTGATGTCCGGCACCTTGGAGCAGCCGACGCCTTGTTCGACCCAGCGGACCATGTAGCCGAGGATGCCCTGGGCGTTGTTGTCCAGCTCGTTGCGCTTCTCTTCCTCGCTCCAGTTGGTGTCCTGTGCCAGCGGGAGGGTGAGGATGTCGTCGATGGACGCTTTCTCGCGCTTGGCCAGCTCGGCCTGACGTGCCTGCACGTCGACCTTGTGGTAGTGCATGGCGTGCAGCGTGGCGGCAGTCGGCGACGGGACCCAGGCGGTGTTGGCGCCGGCCAGCGGGTGGCCGACCTTCTGCTCGAGCATGGCGGCCATCAGGTCCGGCATGGCCCACATGCCCTTGCCGATCTGCGCCTTGCCCTGCAGGCCACAGGCGAGGCCCACGTCGACGTTGTTGTTCTCGTAGGCGTTGATCCACTTCTCGGCCTTCATGGCGGCCTTGCGCACCATCGGGCCGGCTTCCATGGAGGTGTGGATCTCGTCGCCGGTGCGGTCGAGGAAGCCGGTGTTGATGAACACCACGCGCTCGCGCGCTTCCTTGATGCAGGCCTTGAGGTTGATCGTGGTGCGACGCTCCTCGTCCATGATGCCGACCTTGAGGGTGTTGCGCGCAAGGCCGAGGACGTCCTCGACGCGGCCGAACAGTTCGCTGGCGAAGGCCACTTCTTCCGGGCCGTGCATCTTCGGCTTGACGATGTACATCGAGCCGGTGCGGGTGTTCTTGCGGCTGGTGTTGCCGTTGAGGTTGTGGATGGCGATCAGGCTGGTGAACAGGCCGTCCATGATGCCTTCCGGCACTTCGTTGCCGTCCTTATCGAGGATGGCGTCGTTGGTCATCAGGTGGCCGACGTTGCGGATGAACAGCAGCGAGCGGCCGTGCAGGGTCAGCTCGCCGTTGCCGGCGGCCTGGGTGTAGACGCGGTCCGGGTTCATCGCGCGGGTGATGCGCTTGCCGCCCTTCTCCAGCTCCTCGACCAGATCGCCCTTCATCAGGCCGAGCCAGTTGCGGTAGACGATGGTCTTGTCGTCGGCGTCGACGGCGGCGATGGAGTCCTCGCAGTCCATGATGGTGGTCAGCGCCGCTTCCATCAGGATGTCCTTCACGCCGGCGGCATCGGTCTGGCCGATCGGACTGGCCGGGTCGATCTGGATCTCGAAGTGGATGCCGTTGTTCTTCAGCAGTACGGCGATCGGTGCGCCGGCTTCGCCCTGGAAGCCCTGCAGCTGGGCCGGGTTCTTCAGGCCGGTGGTGCTGCCGTTGTTCAGCGCGACGACCAGCTTGCCGCCGTCGATGCGGTAGCCCGTGGAATCGGCATGCGAGCCGGTTTCCAGCGGGGCGGCCTGGTCGAGGAAGTCACGCGCGTAGGCGATGACCTTGTTGCCGCGGACTTCGTTGTAGCCCGGGCCCTTCTGCGCACCGCCTTCCTCGGAGATGGCGTCGGTGCCGTACAGCGCGTCGTACAGCGAGCCCCAGCGGGCGTTGGCGGCGTTCAGGGCGAAGCGCGCGTTCATGATCGGCACCACCAGCTGCGGGCCGGCCATGTGGGCGATCTCTTCGTCGACGTTCTCGGTGGTGGCCTGGAAGTCTTCGGCTTCCGGCAGCAGGTAGCCGATTTCCTGCAGGAAGGCCTTGTAGGCCACGGCGTCGTGGGCCTGACCGGCGCGGGCCTGGTGCCAGGCGTCGATCTGCGCCTGCAGCGCGTCGCGCTTGGCCAGCAGGGCGCGGTTCTTCGGCGCCAGGTCGTGGATGACGCTGTCGGCGCCGGCCCAGAAGGCCGCGGCATCGACGCCAGTGCCAGGAATCGCCTCGTTGTTCACGAAGTCGTACAGGACTTTGGCGACCTGCAGGCCACCGACTTGAACGCGCTCAGTCATTACTCGCCTCACTTGGTTCTTCTCATTCGCCGGACGGATTCGTTTCTTGTAGTCCGAGTCGCCGGATACTACATGAAGCCGTGGGGAAAATCAGTCCGCTGTCGGTCGCGTGCCGTTGGGGCATTGCGCGGCGGTCCTGCCGGCCTTGGCCTGCTATACCTATTGGGCCCTGTCCGCGCTGGACGCAGCGGCGCATCGCGCGGGCGGCTCACCCATTTTCAGCCAAGGAGCATCCCATGGAGCACCTCGTACTCACGGTCATCGCCGAGGATCAGCCGGGGCTGGTCGAGCGGCTGGCCCAATGCATCGCCGACCACGGCGGCAACTGGCTGGAGAGCCGCATGTCGCGCATGGCCGGGCAGTTCGCCGGCATCCTGCGGGTAGCCGTGCCGGCGCCGGCCCACGCCGAACTCAGCGCCGCGCTGCAAGGGCTGCAGGCCCAGGGCATTCGCGTCCTGCTGGCGCACAGCGGCGCGGAGCCGGAGACGAACTGGCAGGAGATCCAGCTGGAACTGGTGGGCAACGACCGCCCGGGCATCGTGCGCGACATCACCCGGCTGCTGGCCGAGCACGGCATCAACCTGGAAAGCCTGGACACCGACGTGCTGCCGGCGCCGATGAGCAGCGAACCGCTGTTCCGCGCCGAGGCGCGCCTGGCGGTGCCCAGCGAGCTGTCGCTGGAACTGCTGCAGCAGCGTCTGGAAACCCTGGCCGATGACCTGATGGTGGAACTCAGGCTGCAGCCGACCAGCTAGCACGGCTTCAGGCGGCGCTCCGGCGCATGATGCGCCAGGCGTCCAGGCTATACACCGCAAGGCCGGCCCAGATGCAGAAGAACGCCAGCTGCCTGTCCACCGGGAAGGGCTCGCCGAACACCTGCACGGCGAGGACCAGCAGCAGCGTCGGCGTCAGGTACTGCAGGAAGCCCAGGGTCGAGTAGGGCAGGTGGCGCGCGGCGGCGTTGAAGCCCAGCAGCGGGACCAGCGTCACCGGCCCGGCGGCCATCAGCCAGAGCGCCTCGGAGGTGCTCCAGAATGCCGGCTCGGTACTCGCGCCGCTGCCGAAGAACAGCAGCCAGGCCGCGGCGACCGGCAACAGCAGCCAGGTTTCCACCACCAGCCCCGGCAGGGCGGCCACCGGCGCCTGCTTGCGCAGCAGGCCGTAGGTGCCGAAGCTCAGCGCCAGCACGATGGAGATCCAGGGAAACTCGCCAAGCGTCAGCAACTGCAGGCTGACCCCCACTGCCGCCATCGCCACGGCCAGCCATTGCAAGGGCCGCAGGCGCTCGCGCAGCACCACCAGCCCGAGCAGCACGTTGACCAGCGGGTTGATGTAGTAGCCGAGGCTGGCCTCGACCATGCGGTCATGGTTCACCGCCCAGACGTAGATCAGCCAGTTGGCCGCGATCAGCACGCTGGAAATGCCCAGCACGCCGAGGCGCCGCGGATGCGTCAGCAGCTCGCGCCACCAGCCCGGATGGCGCCAGAGCAGCAGCACCAGGGTGCCGAACACCGCCGACCAGATGACGCGCTGGGTGACGATCTCGAGTGCGCTGAATTGCTCGAGCGACTTGAAGTAGAGCGGAAACATGCCCCAGATGCTGAAGGTTGCCAGCCCCAGCAGGTAACCTTTGCGCAGATCGGCGGTAGCCATGGAGTCCTTCGACGGCAGCGGGAGGCCGGTCATTCTGCGCCGCAATGTCGCACTTGTCTGCTGGTATCACTCTCTGCAATGCGTCGATGGGGAACACGGCCCGGCTGGTCCCGTCAGAGTTCGAAACGGCAGTCCATTGGAGGCAGCATGAAACTTCGCACCCAGGTGGCCCTGGTCACCGGCAGCACCCACGGTATCGGCCGTGGTATTGCCGTGAGACTGGCCGAGGAAGGCGCCGATGTGGTGCTCAACGGCCGCGAGGACGATGCCGAGGCGCGCGAAAGCGTCGAACAGGTGCGCCGCTGCGGGCGCCGCGCCTGCTTCATCGCCGCCGACGTCAGCCGGGTCGAGGAGTGCCGGCGCCTGGTGCGCGAGAGCGTCGAGCGCATGGGCCGGCTGGATATCCTGGTCAACAACGCCGGGGTGCAGACGCATGCGGCATTCCTCGATGCCCGCGAGGACGACTACGATCGGGTACTGGACGTCAACCTGCGCGGGCCGTTCTTCCTCGCCCAGGCCTTCGCCCGCTATCTGCGCGAGCAGGGCCGCGGCGGGCGCATCATCAACAACAGCTCGGTGCATGAAGAACTGCCGCACCCCAACTTCACCGCCTACTGCGCGAGCAAGGGCGGCCTGAAGATGCTGATGCGCAACATCGCCATCGAGCTCGCCCCGCTCGGCATCACGGTGAACAACGTGGCCCCGGGAGCCGTGGAGACGCCGATCAACCGCGAGCTGATGAGCCAGCCGGACAAGCTCGCCAGCCTGCTGCAGAACATTCCCGCAGGGCGCCTCGGCCGGCCACACGACGTGGCTGGCGTGGTCGCCTTCCTGGCCTCGGCGGACGCCGAGTACATCACCGGAGCTACACTGGTAGTCGATGGTGGCCTGCTATGGAACTACAGCGAGCAGTGAATGACCGATACCCAGACGCATCCCCCGTTCGACTACGACACCAGCGCCGTCTCCGCGGCCGACACCCTGACCCCGGCCGACCGCTATCAGGAGCTGTTCGTCGCGGTGCAGATGCAAGGGGTGTTCGCCGACAGCAAGACCTTCGTCGACTGCGCGCCGCTGCATCACCCGGAGCTGATCCTCGAGCGCTACCGGACCCGCTGCGGCGATCCCGGGTTCGACCTGAAGGCCTTCGTCGCCGAGCACTTCAGCCACTACCGGCTGCCTGCCAAGGAATTCGTCGCCAACCCCGACGACAGCCTGGCCGAGCACATCGACCGGCTCTGGCCGGTGCTCACCCGGCATCCGCAGGAACACCCCGCGTACTCCTCGCTGCTGCCGCTGCCGCACGACTACGTGGTGCCGGGCGGACGCTTCACCGAGCTGTACTACTGGGATTCCTACTTCACCATGCTCGGCCTCGACGAGAGCGGGCGCTGCGACCTGCTGCGCTCGATGGCCGACAACTTCGCCTACCTGATCGACACCTACGGGCATGTGCCCAACGGCAACCGCACCTATTACCTGGGGCGCTCGCAGCCGCCGGTGTTCGCCCTGATGACCGAGCTGTTCGAGGAAACCGGCGTGCATCGGGCCAGTGATTACCTGCCGCAGCTGCGCAAGGAATACGCCTTCTGGATGGATGGCAGCGACTCGCTGCGCCCGGGCGAGTCGCACCGGCGCTGCGTCTGCCTGGCCGACGGGTGGTGCTCAACCGCTACTGGGACGAGCGCGACACCCCGCGCGAGGAATCCTATCGCGAGGATGTCGAGACGGCGCGTGCCAGCGGCCGGCCGCGCCACGAGGTCTATCGCGACCTGCGCGCCGGCGCCGAATCGGGCTGGGACTTCAGCTCGCGCTGGCTGGACGATGCGCACCGCCTGAGCACCATCCGCACCACCGGTATCCTGCCGGTGGACCTCAACAGCCTGCTCTACCGGCTGGAGCGGCAGATCGCCGAACTCTCCGCAGTGAAGGGCCAGTCGGCCTGCGCAGCCGAATTCCGCCAGCGTGCCGCGACGCGGCTGGCGGCGATCGATCGCTACCTATGGAACCCGCAGGTTGGCGCCTACTTCGATTACGACTGGCAGGGCCGGCGCCAGCGCGACAACCTCACCGCTGCCACCCTGGCGCCGTTATTCGTGCAACTGGCCAGCGCCGAGCAGGCCGCCGCGGTCGCCGGCATCGTGCGCACGCGCCTCCTGGCCCCCGGCGGGTTGTCGACCACCGAGATCGCCGGCAGCGGCGAGCAATGGGATCGGCCCAACGGCTGGGCGCCGTTGCAGTGGATCGGCATTCGCGGATTGCAGCACTACGGGCACGACGCGCTGGCGCTGGACATCGAGGCGCGTTGGCTGAGCATCGTCGGCCACCTGTTCGAACGCGAAAGCAAGCTGGTCGAGAAGTACGTATTGCGGCCCTGTACCGAACACGCCGGCGGCGGTGAGTATCCGCTGCAGGATGGTTTCGGCTGGACCAATGGCGTTACCCGCAAACTGATGCAGGAAGACCCCAGCCACCAGGCCAACCGCTGCCGTGCCGGGCATTGCCGCGCGCAATGGGCCGATGCGCGCGAGCACAGCAGGCAAAGGGCGCCCTGATGGCCGGACGGCCGCTCACGGGCGGCGGTAGGTCAGCAGCACGATGCCGGTGACGACGATCAGCCCGCCGACGATCTGCCCCGGATTGAGCAACTGATCGAGCACCAGCCAGCCCAGCAGCAGGCTGGCCAGCGGCTCGACGTTCATCACCGGCGCGTTGCGCGGCATGTCCAGCCGCGGCACCGAGACGAACAGGGTGATGAAGCCCGTGCCGTAGAGCGCCACCAGCGCCGCCAGCGCCAGCCAGCCGGTGCTGCTGGCCGGCAGGGCGAGCCCGCCGGGCAGGACGCCGCTGAATCCGGCGAGATTGGCGCTGGCGAACACGATCAGCATGGTCAGCATGCTGCGCACCGAACCGCGCAGCGTCGACAGCTTGTGATCGGTGACCCACAGCGCGCAGGCGAAGGCCGTGGCGGCGCAGAACGCCAGCGTCACGCCCAGCGCCCACTGCGGGCCGCCGGCTGTGTCGCTGGCCAGCCGCGCGGGCACGTCCAGCACCAGCGCCAGACCGACGAGGATCACCCCCATCAGTGCCGCGGTACGTGCCGTCGGCCGGGGGCCGCCCAGCGCCCAGGTCAGCAGGGCCAGGAGGATCGGAAACAGATTCGCCACCAGCAAGGCGATGGCCACGGGAATGCGTGCCACCGCCGAATACAGGCACAGGCTCTGTATCGCGATCAGCAGGCCGAGCAGCAGCTGCCAGCGCCAGGTGGCGGCGCCCAGGCGGACGGGCTGGCGCTGCCAGGCCACCAGGGCGGCGAGCGCCAGCAGGGTGCCGCCGGAGCGCATCAGGATCGCCAGCAGCACGCCGGCGCCGTCGTCGAAGGCGATCCGCGCCGCGATGTGGTTGCCGGCGAAGGCGCAACCGAGGCAGAGCAGCAGGAGCACGGCGATGTGGCGCGCAAAGGGTGTCGCTGCGAAAACAGCGGGGGGCGTGGACATGGACTTCTCTTGTCAGGGGTTGCCGTTTCGCCGTAAGCCGCGCCGCTGCGAGAGCTCCATCGTAGGAGCGGGCCATGCCCGCGAAGTTTTGCAGCGGGCCAGTTCGCGAGCATGGCTCGCTCCTGCAAGGCGCGAAAGGCCGAATGATCGCCGGCCCGCATGGTGACAGCAAGCCACGTCAGGGGCGGCGATAGGGATTCGCCGTCACCGGGGACAGGTCGAAGGTGCCTCTCTCGACGAAGCGCTGGGTGCCGAACAGGCCGCCGGCGAGCTTGCCGCGCAGCACATAGGGCACTTCCTGCATGTCGATGTTTTCGGCAAGGCCCAGCGCCTGGCGTGCCGCGGAGAAGGCCGAGATGGTCACCGGCACGCTGAGCACCGTTTCGCCGAAACGTGGCACCGTGCCGCGCTGGTCGCTGACGCCGCTGGCCAGCCGCCGGCCGTTGACCTCCAGGTCCAGCGCGACGCCGTTGTAGTCGATGGCGCCGTCGTTGGGATTCTGCAGGCGCAGCCGGACCAGGAAGCGCAGCTCCAGGCCTTCGCCCTGCAACGGCTGGATGCCGGCGACCTGGACGTTGAGCGGATCGCGCGGCGCAAGGGCGGCGCAGGCGCCCAGGGCCAGTGCGAGCAAGGCCACCAGCAGCAGGCGCAGGGTTCGCGCCGGGGAATGGCGCTCGTGGAATGTGTGCACTCAGGCTTTCCTGTCCAGGTTCTTGATGCCTTGCAGCAGCTCGATGGGCAGCGGGAAGACGATGGTCGAGTTCTTGTCGCCGGCGATGTTGCTCAGCGTCTGCATGTAGCGCAACTGCATGGCGCCCGTCTGGCGGCCGAGCATCTCGGCGGCCTGCATGAGCTTCTCCGAGGCCTGCAACTCGCCCTCGGCATGAATGACCTTGGCCCGTCGCTCGCGTTCCGCCTCGGCCTGGCGGGCGATGGCGCGGATCATGGATTCGTCGAGGTCGACGTGCTTGATCTCGACGTTGGACACCTTGATCCCCCAGGCATCGGTCTGCGCGTCCAGCACCTGCTGGATGTCGTTGTTGAGCTGCTCGCGCTCGGCGAGCATGTCGTCCAGATCGTGCTTGCCGAGCACCGCGCGCAGCGTGGTCTGCGCCAGCTGGCTGGTGGCCGAGTGGTAGTCCTCGACCTGGATGATCGCCTTCTCCGCGTCCAGCACGCGATAGTAGACCACCGCGTTGACCTTCACCGAGACGTTGTCGCGGGAAATCACGTCCTGGGTCGGTACGTCCAGCACCAGGGTACGCAGGTCGACCCGGACCATCTGCTGCAGGCCGGGAATCACCAGGATCAGCCCCGGCCCCTTGACCTTCCAGAAGCGCCCGAGCTGGAACACCACGCCGCGCTGGTACTCGCGCAGGATGCGGAACGCCGAGGCGACCAGGCCTGCCAGCAGCACCAGCAGGACGATGAAACTCATTTCATAACCCATGATTCAGCTCCTCTTTCATAGGGGCGACCTCCAGTTGCAGGCCGTGCCGGGCGACTACGCGCACCTGCTGCCCGGCCTGCAGCGGCGTGGCGCTGCGGATCTGCCAGTTCTCGCCCTGCAGGTGGGCCCAGCCGTTCGACGGCGCTTGCGGCTGCACCGCGCTGACCACCGCCAGGCTGCCGATCAGTTCGCTGTCGCCGCCGACCAGTTGCCGGCGCCGCGCTCGCAGCGCCATGGCGACGATGGCGAACACCAGCAGCGCGCTGGCCAGGCCCAGCGGCACGATCAGCCACAGCGGAATGCCGTAGCCGGGCACCTCGGTGTCGATGAGGATCACCGCGCCGACGACGAACGCGGCGACGCCGCCGATGCCCAGCACGCCGAAACTCGGCAGGAACGCCTCGGCCACCATGAAGGCGATACCGAGCAGGATCAGCGCCACCCCGGCGTAGTTCACCGGCAGCAGTTGCAGCGCGTAGAGCGCGAGGATCAGGCAGATGCCACCGAGCACGCCGCCGGCACCGATACCGGGGTTGGAGAACTCCAGGATCAGCCCGTAGATGCCGATCATCATCAGGATCAGCGCCACGCTGGGGTTGGTGATCACCGCCAGCAGGCGCACCCGCCAGTCCGGCGCGTGCTCGATCAGCTCGGCGCCGGCGGTCTGCAGTTGCACCTCGGCGGAAACGGTCCGCAGCGTCTTGCCGTCGAGCTGCGCCAGGAGGTCGGCGAGATCGCTGGCCAGGTAGTCGATCACCTTGAGCTCCAGCGCCTCCGACGCGGACAGGCTGACCGCCTCGCGCACGGCCTGTTCGGCCCACTCGGCATTGCGCTCGCGCAGCTGGGCGAGGCCGCGGATATAGGCGGAGGCGTCGTTGATCTGCTTGCGGCTCATGGCATCGCCGGGCGCTGCGGGGCTTGCTCCTCGTCGGCATCCGGTTGCTGTGGCGGGGCGCCGGGCATGCCGCCACCGATCTGCACCGGCGTCGCCGCGCCGAGATTGGTGCCGGGGGCCATCGCCGCGATATGGCTGGCATAGAGCATGTAGGTGCCGGCGCTCGCCGCGCGCGCGCCGCTGGGCGTCACGTAGGTGGCGACCGGCACCGGGCTGGCGAGGATTTCCTTGATGATCGCGCGCATCGAACTGTCGAGGCCGCCGGGAGTGTCCAGCTGCAGCACGAGCAGCTGGGCGGCTTCGTCCCGCGCATGCTGCAGCCCGCGGATGATGTAGTCGGCGCTGGCCGGACCGATCGCGCCCTCCACGCGCAGCACCGTCACCGGTGCCGCGGCCGCTGCCGAACCGGCCAGCGCGAACAGCAGGAGCAGCAGCCAGCCCAGGCGCAGGGGCAGGTGGCGAGACATGGGTTATCCTCCGCAGGCAGCTCGGCGATCGGCCCGGTATCTGTTCAGCGTAGACGACCGGGGGCGGGGCACCCGTGGCTGCGCCGGTTCGCCGCTGCCGGCGTCCGGCCGAACCCGTGCCCGGTAACCGCCACAGCCCCCTGGCGGGTGCCGACAGCAGAAGGAGCCGACCATGCGCGCCCACCATCCTGACCACGGCCATGCCGGAGAAGCAGGGCCGTTCTGCCCGCCGATGCGGGCGAGGTGGCGGTGATGCCGGCGCCCCGCAACAAGACCGTCGAGGCGTTGATGCGCGCCGTACGCTGGGTCGGGTTGGTGGCCTGTACGCTGGCCGCGTTCGGCTACCTGGCCATCGGCAACTACAACATGGCCGGGCTGATGCTGGCGCTGGCCGTGCTGTCCTGGATCAATATCCGCCGCAAGCGCGCAGCGGAGCCGCCGCGACGCTGAGCACCTCAGCGCCCGCGCCGGCCGAGGACCAGGCCGATGCCCAGCGCCAGCAGCGCGCCGGCGCCCAGCGCCAGTCGGCCGGGCGTCGACGAGTCGAGTGCGAGCGCCTGCTGGCGGACCTGGTCGCCGAAGCGGCCGTCGATGCGATGCAGGCCTTCGACCGGCTGGAAGAGGTTGTCCGGGCGCCGTCCGCTTCCGCCTCGGCGCTCATCTGGCCGTCCCAGGCCCGCCTGGCCAGCAGCCGGTCGAGCAGGCCGGGCATCAACAGCGTGCCGATGATCGCCTTCAGGCTCGCGCTGCCGACCCAGAGTTCGCGCGGCGCCTCGCGGGCGGCGCGCAGGATGGCCCGCG
>NZ_AZSV01000005.1:0-109280 GCF_000582595.1 Pseudomonas sp. BAY1663 | reverse complement strand
CGGCAGCCGAACCAGGCCGCTGCGGCCCGCCAAGCCACCGGCGGCGCCAAGCCGGTGGCCAGCAAGCCCGCCGCCAAGCCGGCGGCAACGAAAAAGCCCGCCGCACGCAAGCCGGCAGCCAAGCCCGCTGCCACGCCTCCTCAGTCGCCAAGCAGCGCCAGCTGAGTCTGCTGAGCCGCGTGGCGCAGGATCTCCAGCGCCGCGCGGCAGTCGCCCGCGGGGCGCAACTGCGCCAGCCATTGCGCGGACTCCGGACCCGGCGGCCAGGCCTGGCTCGCTTCCTGGAGTTTCACCAGCAGCGCCCGTTCCGCCTCGAGTTCCAGCGCCTTCAGCTTTTCGCGCAGCGGTTGCAGCGTCGCGTCTTCGTCGGCGCACGGGCGCCAGGCCTGACGCAGCTGGCGTAGCGGCTGCACCACCTGGCGCTGCCAGGGCATGGCCAGGCGCGTGAGCCGTTGCCGCCGTGGCGCATTGCACCCGATGCCGCGCGCCTGCAGCCAGGCCGCGCAGAGCAGCAGGCAGACGTCTGCCCCGCCGGCTTGCAGTTCCAGGCAGGCGTCCTCGACGCCGGGGCGGGCGTAGCAGGCGAGGGCGAAGGACCAGAGATCGGTATTGGGCATGGCGTGCGCCTTTTTTTCGTCGGCGCCCGGTTGGCTTTCCGGGCGAGCTGATAAACTCCGCGGCCATTATGATCCGACTTCAGAACCTCACTCTACAGCGCGGCCCCCAGCGTCTGCTGGAAGGCGCCGAGCTGACCCTGCATCCCGGCCAGAAGGCCGGCCTGGTCGGAGCCAACGGCGCCGGCAAATCCACCCTGTTCGCCTTGCTGCGTGGCGAGCTGGTGCCCGATGGCGGCGATTGCCAGCTGCCGCCGGACTGGCGCATCGCGCACATGCGCCAGGAGATCGACACCCTCGAGCGCCTGGCGGTGGACTACGTACTCGATGGCGACATCGAGCTGCGCCGCATCCAGGCCGCGCTCGCCGCCGCCGAGCAGGCGCACGACGGCAACGCCCTGGCCCGGCTGCATACCGAGCTGGACACTGCCGACGGCTACAGCGCCGATGCCCGCGCGCGCAAGCTGCTGGCCGGGCTGGGCTTTTCCAACGAGCAGATGGCGTTGCCGGTCGGCAGTTTCTCCGGCGGCTGGCGCATGCGCCTGAACCTCGCCCAGGCGCTGATGTGCCCGTCGGACCTGCTGCTGCTCGACGAGCCGACCAACCACCTGGACCTGGATGCGATCCTCTGGCTGGAGGACTGGCTCAAGGGGTATCCCGGCACGCTGCTGCTGATTTCCCACGACCGCGATTTCCTCGACGCGGTGGTCGATCACGTCATCCATCTCGAGCAGCGCAAGCTGCCCCTCTACCGCGGCGGCTACTCGGCGTTCGAGCGCACCCGTGCCGAGCGCCTGGCGCAGCAGCAGCAGGCCTACGAGAAGCAGCAGGCGCAGCGCGCGCACATGGAAAGCTTCATCCGCCGCTTCAAGGCCAAGGCGACCAAGGCGCGCCAGGCGCAGAGCCGGATCAAGGCGCTGGAACGGCTGGAGGAGCTGGCGCCGGCGCATGTGGATTCGCCGTTCGATTTCCGCTTCCGCGAGGCCGACAAGGTCTCCAGCCCGTTGCTCGACCTGGCCGAAGGACGGCTCGGCTACGGCGAGAAGGTGGTGCTCGAGCAGGTCAAGCTGCAACTGGTGCCCGGTGCGCGCATCGGCCTGCTGGGCCCCAACGGCGCCGGCAAGTCGACCCTGATCAAGACCCTCGCCGCCGAGCTCGTGCCGATCGGCGGCCGGCTGCAGCGCGGCGAGAACCTGGTAGTCGGCTACTTCGCCCAGCACCAGCTCGATTCGCTCGATCCCAAGGCCAGCCCGCTGCTGCACCTGCAGCGCATCGCCGCCAATGAGCGCGAGCAGACCCTGCGCGATTTCCTCGGCGGTTTCGATTTCCGTGGCGAGCGCTGCGACGAACCGGTGCTGAATTTCTCCGGCGGCGAGAAGGCGCGCCTGGCGCTGGCGCTGATCGCCTGGGGCAAGCCCAACCTGCTGCTGCTCGACGAGCCGACCAACCACCTCGACCTGGAAATGCGCCTGGCGCTGACCCTGGCGCTGCAGGACTTCGAAGGCGCGGTGCTGGTGGTGTCCCACGACCGGCACCTGCTCAAGAGCACCACCGATGAATTCCTGCTGGTGGCCGACGGCCGGGTGCAGGCTTTCGATGGCGACCTGGAGGACTACGCGCGCTGGCTGGTGGACTATCGGGCCCGCCAGCAACCGTCGGCTGCCGGCGAGGGGGTGGCCGACAAGACCGACCGCCGCACCCAGCGCCAGGCCGCGGCCGCGCTGCGCCAGCAACTGGCCCCGCACAAGCGCCAGGCGGACCGGCTCGAGAAGGAGCTCGCCACGGTGCATGAACAGCTCGCGGCGCTGGAGGCCCGCCTGGGCGACAGCGCGGTCTATGAGGCGGCGCGCAAGGACGAGTTGCGCGAGCTGCTGGCCAGGCAGGCCGAGCTGAAGGTGCGCGAAGGCGAGCTGGAAGAGGCCTGGCTCGAGGCACTCGAAACCCTGGAAAGCCTCCAGGCCCAGTTGGAGGGCAGTGCATGAACGAGCAATTGCTGCAGCTGTCGCAGGAGTGGCGTGACCAGCTGCTGCTGGGCCTGCAGGTGCTGCTGATCCTGCTGGTGGGCTATGTCCTGCAGCGCCTGGTCGCCCGAGGGCTGATGCGGCTGTCGTCGCGCTATCCGTTGCCACCGGAACTGCTGCTGCCGGTACGCGGCGGCATCCGCTGGTTCATCATGGGTGGCGCGCTGATCATGGTGCTGGAGCGCTTCGGTGTTTCCGCCACCGTGCTGTGGACGGCCATCTCCGGTTTCGTCGCGGTGGCGGCGATCGCCTTCTTCGCCATCTGGAGCGTGCTGTCCAACCTGCTCTGCGCGGTGCTGATCCTCACCGTCGGGCCGTTCCGCCTGGGCGATGTGGTGGAGATCGTCGAAGCGTTCGACAAGCCGATCGTCAAGGGCCGGGTGATCGATATCAATCTGCTCTACACCACCTTGGAAGAGGTGGCCGAAGCGGACACCGGGGCCATCGTGCAGGTGCCCAACAGCCTGTTCTTCCAGAAGGCCGTCCGCCGTTGGCGCGGCAGTGAAGTGCAGTTCTATCAGCGTGGCTCCAACGAGAAGTAACCCCCTATGGAATGGCTTGGCAACCCGGAAATCTGGGTCGCGTTTCTGACCCTGACCGCCCTGGAAATCGTCCTCGGCATCGACAACATCATCTTCATCTCGATTCTGGTCGGCCGGCTGCCCAAGGCGCAGCAGCCGAAGGCGCGCTTCTTCGGCCTGGCGTTGGCCATGGGCACGCGCATCCTGCTGCTGCTGTCGATCGCCTGGGTCATGCGCCTGACCAACGACCTGTTCAGCCTCCTCGGCGAGGGCGTCTCCGGGCGCGACCTGATCCTGTTCTTCGGCGGCCTGTTCCTGCTGTTCAAGAGCACCCTGGAGATCTGGCACAGCGTCGAGGGCGAGGAGGAAAGCCACGAGGGCGGCGGCGCGGCGAAGGCCGGCTTCCTGGGGGTGATCCTGCAGATCGCGGTGATCGACATCATCTTCTCGCTTGACTCGGTGATCACTGCGGTGGGCCTGGTGCAGAACGTGCCGGTGATGATCGCGGCGATCGTCATCGCCGTGCTGGTGATGATGCTGGCCGCCGGCACCATCAGCGATTTCATCGACAGGCACCCGACGCTGAAGATCCTGGCGCTGTCGTTCCTCATCGTCGTCGGCACCCTGCTGGTCGCCGAAGCCTTCGACGTGCACGTACCCAAGGGCTACGTCTATTTCGCCATGGCCTTCTCGCTGGGCGTCGAGGCGCTGAACATCCGCATGCGCAAGGCGATGAAGCGTAAGCTCAAGGAGCCGGTGAAGCTGGGCAAGGGCTCGCCGGACTGAACCGCAGCGTCGACCACCCGGCCGACGCAACCGCTTTGAAGGGGAGGCAATCACCATGTCGCTGGAAACCTGGCTCGCTTTCTTCGTCGCCTGTTGGGTGATCAGCCTGTCGCCGGGCGCCGGGGCCATCGCCTCGATGTCCTGCGGCCTGCAGTACGGCTTCTGGCGCGGCTATTGGAACGCCATCGGCCTGCAACTGGCGCTGGTACTGCAGATCGCCGTGGTCGCCGCAGGCGTCGGCGCGGTGCTGGCGACCTCGGAACTGGCGTTCGGCCTGATCAAGTGGTTCGGCGTCGGCTACCTGCTGTGGCTGGCTTTCAAGCAATGGCAGGCGCAGCCCGAAGCGCTGGACGATTCCGCTGCGCCACGGCCCATCGGCCGGCCGTTGAGCCTGGTGCTGCGCGGCTTCCTGGTCAATGCCAGCAACCCCAAGGCGATCGTCTTCATCCTCGCGGTGCTGCCGCAGTTCCTCGATCCGCAGCGGCCGCTGCTGCTGCAGTACAGCGAGATGGCGGCGACCATGGTGGTGGTGGATCTGCTGGTCATGGCCGGCTACACCGGGCTCGCCGCCAGGGTGCTGCGCCTGCTGCGTACGCCGCGTCAGCAGCGGCTGGTCAACCGCAGCTTCGCCACCATGTTCGCCGCTGCCGCGGCCCTGCTGGCGACGGTTCGGCGCGCCGCGGCATGAACGAGTCGGCCCCGATGCGTGTGTGGATCGACGCCGATGCCTGCCCGCGGGCGGCCAAGGACCAGGTGATCAGGTTCGCGCTGAAGCGCAAGTTCGAGGTGCTGCTGGTCGCCGGGCAGAGCCAGGTCAAGCCGGCGTTCGCCTGCGTCAGGCTGATCGTGGTGCCGAGCGGGCCGGATGCCGCCGACGATTATCTGGTCGAGCATGCCGAGCCCGGCGATCTGGTGATCTGCAGCGACGTGCCGCTGGCCGACCGCCTGGTGAAGAAGGGCGTCGCCGCGCTGGACCCGCGCGGGCGCGAGTTCGACGAGCGCAACATGGGCGAGCGACTGGCGGTGCGCAACCTGTTCACCGACCTGCGCGACCAGGGCCAGGTCGGCGGCGGCCAGGCCGCCTATGGCGAGCGTGATCGCCAGGCCTTCGCCAATGCGCTGGACCGCATGCTGACGCAACTGATGAGGCGCCGGGCGTAGGACGGTGCAACCCGCCGAACGGAGTAGGCTTCGCGCACGCTTGGCGGGTTTCACCCGCCCTACGGCTGCAGCTGCTTCAGCCGCATAGTTCAGCCGCATAGATAGGTGCCGGTGCCCACCGCCACCAGCACACCGTCCTCGTTGTGCAGCTCCGAGCGCACCACCGCCACCTTGTTGCCCGAGCGCAGCAGCACGGCGCTGGCGCTGAAGCGCGTGCCGCGCCCCGGGCGCAGGTAGTCGATGCGCAGGTCGATGGTGCCGAGCCGGGAAAGTCGCGCAGCGCGTTCCGCTGGCGTCAGGTGGCGATGCTTGTCGAAGGCGCCGAGCATCGCCATGGCGCCGCCGGCCACGTCCAGCAGCGAGGCGATGACACCGCCATGCAGGATGCCGTGGACGAAATTGCCCACCAGTTCGGGTTTCATCGGCAGGTGCATCACCACGCGCGAGGTCGAGATCTCGTCGAGCTCGATGCCCAGTGCCAGGTTGAAGGGAATGCGTTCGAACATCTGGCGTACGGCTTGGGCCTGCTCGGCGAGCAGTGTGTCATCGTCGTTCATGATCTGCGTTCCTGCCGGGAGAGCGATCACGCTGCCCGAGCGGCGGCGGGCTGACCAGAGCGTCGGCGGGAGCGCCGGCTGGTTTGGCGACTTTCGCGCAAAAAAATCCCGGCCGCGGCGCCTAATGCTGTTCACTTAACGACTCAAGCTGGATGTTGGCTCTGTAGGAGCGGGCCACGCCCGCGATTCGCGCGCATGGCGCGCTCCTACAACGTACTCTCCGTGCTTATCTGAACAGCATTACGGCCGCGGCGCCGGGATTTCATGATCGACGGTTCCTCAGACGGTCAGTTCCAGCACCCGGTCGACCAGCTTGTAGATGCCCGACGCGGCTTCGCTGATGGACTGCGCGAGCATGTAGGCCGGGGTGGTGACCAGCTTGTGCCGCTTGTCCTCGACGATCTCGCTGACTTCGCATGGCTGGTGCACGGCACCCATCGCGACGACCGCCTTGGCCGCATCGGCCTCGTCGCTGCCCAGGGTGCAGAGGACGCCGGGGCCGAAGATCTGTGCCGCCATGGTCGGGGCGATGCACATCATGCCGATCGGCTTGCCGGCCTGAGCGAAGGCCTGGGCCAGCGCGATCACCTCGGGCAGCGCCTTGCTGCTGGCGCCTTCGCTGGCGAAGTTCGACAGGTTCTTCGCCGCGCCGAAGCCGCCGGGCAGGATCAGGGCATCGAAATCCTCGACGCGTGCCTCGCGCAGGTCCTTGATCTCGCCGCGGGCCAGACGCGCCGACTCGGTCAGCACGTTGCGCGACTCCGGCATTTCCTCGCCGGTGAGGTGGTTGATCACGTGCATCTGTGGAATGTTGGGGGCGAAGCACTGCACCTTGGCTCCACGCTGGTCCAGGCGCAGCAGGGTAATCACGCTTTCGTAGATCTCCGAGCCGTCGTAGACGCCACAGCCGGAAAGGATCACGGCGACCTTTTTGTTCATAGCGATACTCCTGGTCTGGTCAAGCCCGAACGGCCCTTCCGGACGCTCGGGTCATGCGTCGATGCTAATGCCTGGGACGGCTCCGGGTAAGTCCCGCTCTGCAGTTTTGGAGTCGCGGCAGGCGCCGGTGTTCATTGCCACGGGCCCTGGGGCCGCACCGTTGCGCCGCGCGCCGGTTGATCAAAGCACTGGCAGTCACCGCCGAGGCTGGCGACAATGGGCCGTTCGGAGGTCTGCGCGGCATTGTCATCTTTTCGTCATGCTGTCGGCCTATAAACGTCATATTCGCCCGCTCTGCGGGCCAGGAGTTCGTCGTGAGTCTCGTTCCTGCCAGCCGGCTGTTTCCCGCTACTCGTCTGCGTCGCAACCGTCGCGATGATTTTTCCCGCCGCCTGGTGCGCGAGAACGTGTTGACGGTCGATGACCTGATCCTGCCGGTGTTCGTGCTGGACGGCGAGAACCGCCGCGAGCAGGTGCCGTCGATGCCGGGCGTGGAACGGCTGTCCATCGACCTGCTGCTGGAGGAGGCCGAGGAACTGGTGGCGCTGGGTATTCCGGCGCTGGCGCTGTTCCCGGTCACGCCGCTGGAGAAGAAGTCCCTCGACGCCGCCGAAGCCTGGAGCCCCGACGGCATCGCCCAGCGCGCCACCCGCGCGCTGCGTGAGCGCTTCCCCGAACTGGGCATCATCACCGACGTGGCGCTCGATCCGTTCACCACCCATGGTCAGGACGGCATCCTCGACGAGCATGGCTACGTGCAGAACGACGTCACCGTCGATGCGCTGGTCCGGCAGGCGCTGTCCCATGCCGAGGCTGGCGCCAGGTGGTCGCGCCGTCGGACATGATGGATGGCCGCATCCAGGCGATCCGCGAGGCGCTGGAGGTGGCAGGCCACCACAACGTGCGCATCATGGCCTATTCGGCGAAGTACGCCAGCGCCTACTACGGCCCGTTCCGCGACGCGGTGGGCTCGGCGGCCAACCTCGGCAAGAGCAACAAGAACACCTATCAGATGGACCCGGCCAACGGCGACGAGGCGCTGCACGAAGTCGCCGCCGACCTGGCCGAAGGTGCGGACATGGTCATGGTCAAGCCGGGCCTGCCGTACCTGGACATCGTCTGGCGGGTCAAGGACGCCTTCAAGGCGCCGACCTTCGTCTACCAGGTCAGCGGCGAGTACGCCATGCACATGGCGGCGATCCAGAACGGCTGGCTGAGCGAGGCGGTGATCCTTGAGTCTTTGGTCGGCTTCAAGCGTGCCGGGGCCGATGGCATCCTCACCTACTTCGCCAAGCAGGCGGCACAACAGTTGAAACGGGGCCGATGAGCCCGCTCGAGGCATAACGATGATCAACCAGGGACTCAGCGAGAAGGAAGTGCAGGACGCTGTCGGTGAACAGCTGGATCAGGCGCTGTCCGAGGTGCTGGCACCGCCGTTGCCCGAGGTGGAGGAGGAGGTGCCGGCCGCGGCGCCGCCGGTGCCGAACCTGGACGACAGCAGCCTCTACATCCATCGCGAGCTGTCGCAGTTGCAGTTCAACATCCGCGTGCTGGAGCAGGCGCTGGACGAGTCCTATCCGCTGCTGGAACGCCTGAAGTTCCTGCTGATCTTCTCCAGCAATCTCGACGAGTTCTTCGAAATCCGCGTGGCCGGGCTGAAGAAGCGGGTCACCTTCGCCCGCGAGCAGGCCGGTGCCGACGGCCTGCAGCCGCACCAGGCGCTGGCGCGCATCGGCGAGCTGGTGCATGGGCAGGTCGACCGCCAGTACGCGATCCTCAACGATGTGCTGCTGCCGGCATTGGCGGAAAACCACATCCGCTTCATTCGCCGCCGGCATTGGACCGCCAAGCTCAAGGCCTGGGTGCGCCGCTACTTCCGCGACGAGATCGCGCCGATCGTCACGCCGATCGGCCTGGACCCGACGCACCCGTTCCCGTTGCTGGTGAACAAGAGCCTGAACTTCATCGTCGAGCTGGAAGGCATCGACGCCTTCGGCCGCGACTCCGGGCTGGCGATCATCCCGGCGCCGCGCCTGCTGCCGCGGGTGATCCGCGTGCCGGAGTCGGTCGGTGGGGCGGGGGACAACTTCGTCTTCCTCTCCTCGATGATCCACGCCCACGCCGACGACCTGTTCCACGGTATGCGGGTCAAGGGCTGCTACCAGTTCCGCCTGACGCGCAACGCCGACCTGTCGGTGGACACCGAGGACGTCGAGGACCTGGCGCGGGCGCTGCGTGGCGAGCTGATCTCGCGGCGCTACGGCGACGCGGTGCGCCTGGAGGTGGCCGACACCTGCCCGCAGCACCTGGCCGACTTCCTGCTCAAGCAGTTCAGCCTCGGCGAGAGCGAGATGTACCGCGTCAACGGCCCGGTCAACCTGACCCGGCTGTTCAGCATCACCGGCCTGGACAGCCACCCCGAGCTGCAATACAGCCCGTTCACGCCGTCGATCCCCAGACTGCTGCAGAACAGCGACAAGATCTTCAGCGTGATCAGCAAACAGGACATCCTGCTGCTGCACCCCTTCGAGTCGTTCACGCCGGTGGTCGACCTGCTGCGCGAGGCGGCCAAGGACCCCTGCGTGCTGGCGATCAAGCAGACCCTGTACCGCTCCGGGGCCAATTCGGAGATCGTCGACGCGCTGGTCGATGCGGCGCGCAGCGGCAAGGAAGTCACCGCGGTGATCGAGCTGCGCGCGCGCTTCGACGAGGAATCCAACCTGCAATTGGCCAGCCGCCTGCAGCAGGCCGGCGCGGTGGTGATCTATGGTGTGGTCGGCTACAAGACCCACGCCAAGATGATGCTGATCCTGCGCCGCGAGAACGGCGAACTGTGCCGCTATGCGCACCTGGGCACCGGCAACTACCACGCGGCCAACGCACGGCTGTACACCGACTACAGCCTGCTGACCTCGGACGATGCGCTGTGCGAGGACGTTTCCAAGCTGTTCAGCCAGCTGATCGGCATGGGCAAGACCATGCGCATGAAGAAGTTGCTGCATGCGCCCTTCACCCTGAAGAAGACCCTGCTCGACCTGATCACCCAGGAAACCCAGCACGCCGCCGAAGGCAAGCCGGCGCACATCATCCTGAAGATCAATGCGCTGACCGATCCGAAGATGATCAAGGCGCTGTACAAGGCCAGCCAGACCGGCGTGCGTGTCGACCTCATCGTGCGCGGCATGTGCTGCCTGCGCCCGGGCATCGCCGGGGTGTCGCACAACATCCAGGTGCGCTCGATCATCGGCCGCTTCCTCGAGCACAGCCGGGTCTTCTATTTCCACAACGACGGCGACGAGAAGCTCTACCTCTCCAGCGCCGACTGGATGGAGCGCAACCTCGACCGGCGGGTGGAAACCTGCTTCCCGGTGGAGGGCAAGAAGCTGGTGACGCGGGTGAAGAAGGAGCTGGAGGGCTTCCTCAGCGACAACACCCAGAGCTGGCTGCTGCAGCCGGACGGCAGCTACCTGCGCAACAGCCCCAGCGGTAACCAGAACCCGCGCAACGTGCAGAACATGCTGCTGGAGCGCTTGACCGGCCCGCAGGGCAGCACCCGCTGAGCGACATCAGAGCCTGGGCCTGACCTGCTTGGGCGTCAGGCCGAAGGCGCGCTTGAAGGCCGTGGAGAAGTTCGCGGCGCTGCTGTAGCCGGCCAGCCAGGCGGCCTGGCCGACACTGACGCCCTGGCGCTCCAGCGCTTCGCGTGCCTGCTGCAGCTTGCGCCGGCGTTGATACTCGAACAGCGATACGCCCTGGGCGGCCTGGAAATGCCGCTGCAGGGTACTGGCGTTGGTTCCCACTTCACGGGCGATCCGCTCCAGCGACCAGCCATCGGCGCTGTCGCTGTGCAGCAGTTCCAGCGTTCGCCTGATCCGCGCCATTTCCTGTGGACGCAGGCCCCGGCCCGCCCGGGGCGATTGCCGGGCCAGCAGGCTCAGCGCCTCGTTGGCGATCTCCAGTGCGCGGCTTTCCAGGTACAGGCGCTGCAACAGACCGGGGGCCTGTTGCGGGGCGAGGACCTGCTCGGCCAGCGCCAGCAGGCGCGGGGACGGTTGCCACTGCCGGAGCATGAAGGTGTCGCGCTCCAGATCGATGAGCTCGTGCAGGGCTTCATGGCTGTCGAAACCGCCGGCTTCGAACCAGTCCGGCGTCAGGCTCACCGAGACCTTGCGTATCCGTTGGCCGCGGCGTGCCTGGCGGCTGAACTGGGTAGGCCGCCCCAGGGCGATGGTCACGCCCTGGGCGGCGGCGTCCGGGCCCGTGCCGAGGTGGAACCTGTGCTCGTCGAAACCGACATCGTTGCCGCCTTCGAGAAACAGGATGAAATTGATGTGCGGCGCCGTCTGTACCTGGGTGGTGAAGTGATGCAGCTCCACGCAGTCGGAGCAGTGTAGCGACAGCCCGCTGCGTAGCTTCAGCCAGCTCAGGCGTCCCTCGAACAACCGGTCCTGGCAGGGCTCTCTTTCCGTCAGGCGCAGTGGCATTCCCACCCGGGCGCCCAGCTCGCTGGCCCTGACGACGCCTCGTTCGTTCATTCATCCCCCCGTTGCGGTTTGCGCAAAGAAACAATCCGTTTCAACAAACCTACTGCCGCACCGACCGTGCAAGACTACTGCCGCTCAAATGTTGTTGCAAATAATTCGCATTAAGAAGAGTCTCCGCCGTTCGGTGTGTGGGCTCGGGGGAGGGCAGCATGTCATCGCATCAATCGTTCACCATTACCCGCCTGGCGCTTGCCGTCGCGCTGGCCATGCCGCTCCATGCCTGGGCCGAGGAGCCCCTGGCGCTGGACGACGACTATGTCCTGGCCACCGCCCGGGAGGAGCTGAAGCAGGCGCCCGGCGTGTCGATCATCACGGCCGAGGACTTGCGCAAAAGTCCGCCGGCGAACGATCTGGCCGAGATCATCCGTCGCCAGCCGGGGGTCAACCTGACCGGCAACAGCAGCTCCGGTGCGCGCGGCAACAACCGGCAGATCGACATTCGCGGCATGGGCCCGGAGAACACCCTGATCCTGATCGATGGCAAGCCCATCGCCTCGCGCAATGCGGTGCGCTACGGTTGGCGCGGCGACCGTGATACCCGCGGCGACACCAACTGGGTCCCGGCCGACCAGGTCGAGCGCATCGAGGTGCTCCGCGGGCCGGCGGCGGCCCGCTACGGCAGCGGCGCGGCCGGTGGCGTGATCAACATCGTGACCCGCCAGGCCGGCGTCGAGCAGCACGGCAGCCTGACCCTGTACCAGAACTTCCCGAGCCATGCCGAAGAGGGCGCCACGCGGCGGGCGACCTTCGGGCTCAACGGGCCGCTCGGCGAGAGCCTGTCGTACCGCATATACGGCAACGTCGCCCGCACCGACGCCGACGACGAGGACATCAACCGGGGGCACGAGATCGGCAACTACACCACGGCCGGCCGCGAGGGCGTGCGCAATCGCGACGTCAACGGCGTGCTCGCCTGGCGCATGGCGCCGGAACAGGTTCTCGAGCTGGAGGCCGGCTTCGGTCGCCAGGGCAACATCTATGCCGGTGACAGCATGAACAATGTCGCCTCGGCATCGCTGGAAGCCTACCGCGCGCCCTGGATCGGCCGCGAGACCAATACGCTGTACCGCCAGAACTACGCGATGACCCATCGGGGCGAATGGGATTTCGGCAGCACGCTGAACTACCTGCAATACGAACAGACGCGCAATGCCCGCCTGCGCGAGGGGCTGGCCGGCGGCCCAGAAGGCAACATCAACAGCGACCAGTTCGGCACCATCCACCTCGATACGCTGACCGCCCACAGCGAGGCGAGCCTGCCCCTGAGCTTCGGTGTCGAGCAGATGCTCACCTTCGGCGCCGAGTTCAGCGAGCAGAAGCTCGAGGACGGCGTATCGGACCTCACCGCGGCCAGCAACATCGCCAACCCGGCCGGCGGGCTGGATAGCAAGATGGCGATGCGCATCCTGTCGTTCTTTATCGAAGACAACATCGAACTGCGCCCCGGTACCATCCTCACCCCCGGGCTGCGCTTCGATCACAACGACCAGACGGGCGACAACTGGAGCCCGGCGCTGAACTTGTCGCAGATGCTCAGCGACACCCTCACCCTCAAGGCCGGTATCGCACGGGCCTACAAGGCGCCCAACCTCTACCAGCTCAACCCCGGCTATGCGCTGTACAGCGCCGGCAACGGCTGCTGGGCCTACAGCGGTACCGGCTGCTTCCTGCTGGGCAACGAGAACCTCGAAGCGGAAACCAGCGTGAACAAGGAGTTGGGCATCGAGTACCGCCAGGGCGGCTGGAGCGCCAGCGCAACCTGGTTCCGCAACGACTACCGCAACAAGATCGAGGCCGGACGCAGACCGGTCGGCACCTATTTCACCCGCGGCGCCGAGCAGGACGTGTATCTCTGGGAGAACGTGCCGCGGGCGGTGGTGGAAGGGATCGAAGGCAGCCTGGGCGTGCCGCTGGCCGACGACCTGCGCTGGACCACCAATCTCACCTGGATGCTCGATTCGGAAAACAAGGAAACCGGCGAGCCGCTGTCGATCATCCCGGAATTCACGCTCAACTCGACGCTGGATTGGCAGGCGAGCGCCCCCTTGTCGCTGCAGGCGCGCGTGACCTGGTACGGCCGGCAGACACCCGGCAAGTACGGCTACCAGGGCGTGGCGCTCAGCGGCGATGCGCGGCGCGAGATTCCGCCCTATGCGCTGGTCGGTCTCAGCGGCACCTATGAACTGAGCCGGAACCTGAGCCTGAGCGCCGGGATAGACAACCTTTTCGACAAGCGCCTGTACCGCGAGGGGAATGCCGTGGTGGCCGGTGCCTATACCTACAACGAGCCCGGTCGGACCTTCTTCACCAGCATCAGCACCACGTTCTAGACGGAGACCCGCATGATTCGTTTCCACGGGCAGGCGGCCACGCACAATGCCGGTCTGCTGATCGGCAGGCTGTGCCGGCACTTCCACCACAAGGGCAGCATCGAAACGATGGAAGATGGCGCGCAGGTCCGCTTCGATTTCGGTCAATGCCGGATGCGCGCCGTTGCCGAGCATCTGCTGCTCGATTGCCAGGTAGCGGATGAGCCGGCCGGGCAACGCATGCGGTTCGTGCTGGAGGACCATCTGCTGCGTTTCGCCCGCCACGAGACGCTCCAGCTCGAATGGCAGGCAGCGCCGCTGGAGGATGACGCGTGAGGCGCTGGGCCTGTGGGCTGCTGGCGCTGCTGCCGGCCCTCGCCGGTGCGGCGCCCGGGGCGAAGCCGGGCTGGGCCGAGGCGACCCTGCCTACGGTGAGCAGCGCGACGTCACCTCTCGCCAAGGTCGCCACTACCGCATCTACCTGTCGCGCCCGCAGCTGCCACCGCCGGCGGGCGGTTATCCCGTGCTCTATGTGCTCGACGGCAATGCGCTGTTCCCCCTGCTGGCCATGCAGGCGCGGGCGCTGGAGATGCGCGTCGCGGTCAATGGCGCCGAGCCGGTGCTGGTGGTGGGGATCGGTTATCCGGGCGATGCGCTGTACGACGTCGCCGCGCGTGCCAAAGACTACACGCCGCCGACGGCGGGTCTCGGCGACAGCGGCGACCGCCTGAGCACCGCGCGTGGCGGTGCCGAGCGCTTCCTGGATTTCATCGAGCGCGAGGTCAAGCCACTGGTACAGGCACGCTACCCGGTCGATCGCTCACGCCAGACCCTGTTCGGCCACTCCTATGGGGCTTGTTCACGCTCTATACGCTGTTCAATCGGCCGGCCAGCTTCCAGGCCTACATCGCCGCCAGCCCTTCGCTGTGGTGGGGAAAGGGCGCCATCTTCGACGATCTGCAGCGTTTCTCGGAATCCCGGCAGGCGCTGGATGCGCGACTCTACCTGGCTGTCGGCGGGGCCGAGCAGCCGCGAGGCGATGTCGAGCCGACCACGCCGCGCCAGCGTCATCTTGCCGAGCGGCGCATGCTGGACAACCTGCGGCAACTGGCCGAGCGGCTGGCGCCGTTGCGCGAGCGGGGGCTGGCCAGCGAGCTGCATGTGCTGGACGGTGAAAATCACGGCAGCAGCGCGATCGTGGTATCCACTCGGGCCCTGCCGTTCGCCCTGGGCAAGGGGCCCATCGAGCCCTGAGCCGGCCTCACTTCATCCGCAGTTGGTAGCCGACCCGCGCGAGCCAGGCGGCTTCGGTCTCGAAGTCGGCGCGGGTCAGCGGGTTGGCGCTCAGCCAGCCGGCCGGGAAGACCAGTTCCAGGGCGCGCTCGCTGGCCTTCAGCTGTACCTCGGAAACGGCATTGGCGCCGCGGATATGGTGGAACAGGATGGCGAAGCGCAGGAGGATGCACAGGCGCACCAGGGCATCGGCGTCGGCGCCGATCTCGCCGAACTTGTCCTGCGGGATGTTGCGCCGGTGGCCGCGTACCAGCAGCGCCAGCATCAGCTGGTCCTGGCGGGAGAAGCCGGGCAGGTCGGAATGCTCGATCAGGTAGGCGCCGTGCTTGTGGTAGTGGTAGTGGCAATGTCCAGCCCCACCTCGTGCACCCGCGCGGCCCATGCCAGCAACTCGCGGTGCCAGTCCTGGTCGAGGTTCCAGGCCTCGGCGACCTGGTCGAAGGCCTCCAGCGCCTTGGCCTCGACCCGCGCGGCCTGCTCCGTGTCGACGTGGTAGCGCTCCATGAGAAAACTCAGCGAGCGGTCGCGCACGTCCTCGTCGTGGTGGCGGCCCAGCAGGTCGTACAGCACCCCTTCGCGCAAGGCACCCTCGGAATGGGTCATGCTCTGCAGCTCGAGGGCGTCGAAGATGGCCTCGAGGATCGCCAGGCCGGCGGGGAATACGCCGCGCCGGTCCGGCTTGACGCCGTCGATGTCGATCTTCTCCACGTCGCCCAGCTTGAACAGCTTGCGCTTGAGCCAGCCGAGGCCTTCGCCATTGACCTCGCCGTTGCCGTAGCCGCCGGCCTTGATCGCCAGCCCCACCGCGCGGATGGTGCCGGAGGCGCCGATCGACTCCTGCCAGCCGAGCCGGCGCAGGCCGTGCTCGATACCCATCAGCTCGACGCGCGCCGCGGTGTAGGCCTGGGCATAGCGCGCCGGGGTGATCTTGCCGTCGCGGAAGAACCGCTGAGTGTAGCTGACGCAACCCATCTGCAGGCTTTCGCGCAGTTGCGACTCGAAGCCTTCGCCGATGATGAACTCGGTGCTGCCGCCGCCGATGTCGGCCACCAGGCGCTTGCCTGGGGCACCGGGGAAGGTGTGCGACACGCCGAGGTAGATCAGGCGGGCCTCTTCCCGACCGGAGATGACCTCGACCTGGTGGTTGAGGATTTCCTCGGCGAGGCGGATGAAGGTGGCGCGGTTGCGCGCCTCGCGCAGGGCGTTGGTGCCGACGATGCGCACCGCGCCCTGGGGCAGGTGGTTGACCAGTTGGGCGAAGCGCCGCAGGCAGTCGAGCCCGCGTTGCATCGCCGCCTCGTCGAGCAGGCGGTTCTCGTCGATGCCAGCCGCCAGCTGTACCTTTTCGCCAAGCCGTTCGAGGATGCGCATCTCACCATTGCTGGTGCGTGCCAGCACCATGTGAAAACTGTTCGAGCCCAGATCGAGGGCGGCGATCATGGGGAAACTTTCGGCGGGGGAGTGGGGCATGATAACGGCGTCTCGTTCGATTACGGCGCCATCGTGCCACGTGTGGGCGGATGAGCCAACGCAAATGGGCGCCGCGTGACGTCCGTCTGGATCATCGGCTGCGCCTGGAACAGAGCCGGAAGGCAGTGTCGCAGCGTCCGCTCGTCGCAGGCGTTGTCACAGCGCCGCCGCGAGTCGTCGCGAGACGTTGAACGGGTGTGCGAAGGCGGTGCGGCGCCAGGCGGTGGGTTCGCCAGGCCTGGCGATTGAAGAGTAAAGTATCGGCTTCATTGGGCGGCTCAATCGCTCCGCGCCTTCCGGTGCGGCTGAAGCCGGGCTATGATGTCGCCACTTTTTTGCTTCCGAATCACGGAGACTTCCCATGAGCGAATTCATCACCAAAGTCAGCGATGCCAGCTTCGAGCAGGACGTCCTCCAGGCGGATGGCCCGGTGCTGGTCGATTACTGGGCCGAGTGGTGCGGTCCCTGCAAGATGATCGCTCCGGTACTCGACGAGATCGCCAAGGATTACGAAGGCAAGCTCAAGGTCTGCAAGCTGAACATCGACGAGAACCAGGAAACCCCGCCGAAGTACGGCGTGCGCGGCATCCCGACGCTGATGCTGTTCAAGAACGGCAACGTCGAGGCGACCAAGGTCGGTGCGCTGTCCAAGTCGCAGCTGGCGGCCTTCCTCGACAGCAACATCTGAGTTCCGGGCCTTCCGGGCCCACTCGAAAAGCCCCCGCAGACGCGGGGGCTTTTTTCATCGGCAGGGTGGACGCTGCGTCTGCACGATGCTAAATTCGGCCTCGCGACCATTTCTTCCGTCGCCCTCTGCATGCCGTCGCCGACGCACTTCAGCCTCATAAAGCACAACGAACCTCGTTCGTCTCCTGCTGCGCGGCTTCTCAAGCTAATCGCTTTCTACATCCTTCCTGATCTCTTTCTATGAATCTGACCGAACTCAAGCAAAAGCCCATCACCGAACTGCTGGAAATGGCCGAACAGATGGGCATCGACAACATGGCCCGTTCGCGCAAGCAGGACGTGATTTTCTCCCTGCTGAAGAAGCACGCGAAGAGCGGCGAGGAAATCTCCGGTGATGGCGTGCTGGAGATTCTCCAGGACGGCTTCGGTTTCCTGCGCTCCGCGGATTCTTCCTATCTGGCCGGTCCGGACGACATCTACGTGTCGCCCAGCCAGATCCGTCGCTTCAACCTGCGCACCGGCGACACCATCGTCGGCAAGATCCGCCCGCCGAAGGAAGGCGAGCGTTACTTCGCCCTGCTCAAGGTCGACTCGATCAACTACGATCGGCCGGAGAACGCGAAGAACAAGATCCTCTTCGAGAACCTCACCCCGCTGTTCCCCAACGAGCGCCTGAAGATGGAAGCCGGCAACGGCTCCACCGAAGACCTCACCGGCCGCGTGATCGACCTCTGCGCGCCGATCGGCAAGGGCCAGCGCGGCCTGATCGTCGCCCCGCCGAAGGCGGGCAAGACCATCATGCTGCAGAACATCGCCAGCAACATCACCCGCAACAATCCCGAGTGCCACCTGATCGTCCTGTTGATCGACGAGCGCCCGGAGGAAGTGACCGAGATGCAGCGCACCGTGCGCGGCGAAGTGGTCGCCTCCACCTTCGACGAGCCGCCGACCCGCCACGTGCAGGTCGCCGAGATGGTGATCGAGAAGGCCAAGCGCCTGGTCGAGCACAAGAAGGACGTGGTCATCCTGCTCGACTCCATCACTCGCCTGGCGCGTGCCTACAACACCGTGATCCCGAGCTCCGGCAAGGTGCTCACCGGTGGTGTCGACGCCCACGCGCTGGAGAAGCCCAAGCGTTTCTTCGGTGCCGCGCGCAACATCGAGGAAGGCGGTTCGCTGACCATCCTCGCCACCGCGCTGGTGGAAACCGGCTCGAAGATGGACGAGGTGATCTACGAGGAATTCAAGGGCACCGGTAACCTGGAGCTGCAGCTGGACCGCCGCATCGCCGAGAAGCGCGTGTTCCCGGCCATCAACATCAACCGCTCCGGCACCCGTCGCGAGGAGTTGCTGACCGCCGAGGACGAGCTGCAGCGCATCTGGATCCTGCGCAAGCTGCTGCACCCGATGGACGAGATCGCCGCCATCGAGTTCCTGCTCGACAAGCTCAAGGACACCAAGACCAACGACGAATTCTTCATGTCCATGAAGCGCAAGTAAGCGACTCGTCGTTGCCAGCAAGGCCGGGGAAACCCGGCCTTCGTCTGTCTGCAGGTTTTGGAAAACCTGACGCAGGGGCTAAACTTTGCGCCCCGACCCTGCCGGCCCATGCGAGGCTCAAGCATGCAGTATCGCGATCTGCGCGACTTTATCAGCGGCCTGGAACAACGCGGTGAGCTCAAGCGCGTCACGGCTGCTGTCTCTCCCGTCCTGGAAATGACCGAAATCTGTGACCGCACCTTGCGCAAGCAGGGCCCGGCGCTGCTGTTCGAGAACCCGACCGGCTTCGACATGCCGGTGCTCGGCAACCTGTTCGGCACGCCGGGACGGGTCGCGTTGGGCATGGGCGCCGAGGACGTCGGCGAGCTGCGCGAGATCGGCAAGCTCTTGGCCTATCTCAAGGAGCCGGAGCCGCCGAAGGGGCTGAAGGATGCCTGGAGCAAGCTGCCGATCTTCAAGAAGGTCATCAGCATGGCACCCAAGGTGCTCAAGGACGCGCCTTGCCAGGAGGTGGTCGTCGAGGGCGACGACGTCGATCTGGCGAAGATTCCGGTGCAGCACTGCTGGCCGGGCGACGTGGCGCCGCTGATCACCTGGGGCCTGACCATCACCAAGGGGCCGAACAAGGAACGGCAGAACCTCGGCATCTACCGCCAGCAGGTGATCGGCCGTAACAAGGTGATCATGCGCTGGCTGAGTCACCGCGGCGGCGCGCTGGATTTCCGCGAATGGTGCGAAAAGTACCCTGATCGACCCTATCCGGTAGCGGTGGCGCTGGGTGCCGATCCGGCGACCATTCTCGGTGCGGTCACGCCGGTGCCCGATACGCTCTCCGAGTACGCCTTCGCCGGCCTGCTGCGCGGCTCGCGCAGCGAGCTGGTCAAGGCCATCGGCTCCGAACTGCAGGTGCCGGCCTATGCCGAGATCGTCCTCGAAGGGCATATCCATCCCGGCGAGATGGCCGATGAGGGGCCTTACGGCGACCATACCGGCTACTACAACGAGGTGGATCGCTTCCCGGTGTTCACCGTCGAGCGCATCACCCACCGCAGGAATCCGATCTACCACAGCACCTATACCGGGCGTCCGCCGGATGAGCCGGCGATTCTCGGTGTGGCGCTGAACGAGGTGTTCGTGCCGATCCTGCAGAAGCAGTTTCCGGAGATCGTCGACTTCTATCTGCCGCCGGAAGGCTGCTCCTACCGCATGGCGGTGGTGACGATGAAGAAGCAGTACCCCGGCCACGCCAAGCGGGTGATGCTCGGCGTGTGGAGCTTCCTGCGGCAGTTCATGTACACCAAGTTCGTCATCGTCACCGATGACGACATCGATGCCCGCGACTGGAACGACGTGATCTGGGCCATCACCACACGCATGGACCCAAGCGCGACACGGTGATGATCGACAACACGCCGATCGACTACCTGGATTTCGCCTCGCCGGTTTCCGGCCTGGGCTCGAAGATGGGCCTGGACGCGACGCACAAGTGGCCGGGCGAGACCAGCCGCGAGTGGGGGCGGGCCATCGTCCAGGACCCGGCGATCAAGCAGCGGGTCGATGAACTCTGGTCGCAGCTGGGTATCGACTGACATAACCGAAGAGGCGGGCTCGAGCCCACCCGAAGCCTTGGCGGGTTATCCCGTTCACAGAAAAGACGTGCAGATGAAAGTGACCTTGCAGCCATCCGGCGCCGTACTCGAAGTCCGGCCCGGCGAACGCATCCTCGACGCCGCCAAGCGCCTGGGCTACGAATGTCCGCAGAGCTGCCGCAACGGCAATTGCCATATCTGCGCCTCGCTGTTGGTCGAAGGCCGTGTGCGCCAAGGCGGTGAGGTGCGCGATCATGGCGAGCTGCTGGCTTGCCTGGCCGAGCCGCTGGAAGACTGTGTACTGCACTGGGACGGCGTGCTGGCGCCCGGCGAGCTGCCGGTGCGCGAGCTGAGCTGCCAGTTGAGCGCTTACGAGGAGGTCGGCGGCGACGTGGTGCGTCTGCGCTTGCGCCTGCCGGCCGGGCGGCAGCCACGCTACTACGCCGGGCAGTACCTGTTGCTGCAGCGCGAGGATGGCGAGTGGTCGGCGTTCTCCCTGGCTTCCGCCCCGGACAGCGGGCGCGAGCTGGAGCTGCACGTGCTGGCGCGCGAGGAGTCGGCCATCGAGCTGCTGGCCTTCCTGCGCCGGCAGGGCTTCGCCCGCGTGCAGTTGCCGTTCGGCGATACCCACCTGGCCGAGCTGCCGGACGGCCCGCTGGTGCTGGTCGCGGCCGGTACCGGCATGGCGCAGATGCACAGCCTGATCGAGTACTGCCGTGCCGCCGGTTTCAGCCATCCGGTACATCTGTATTGGGGCGTGCGCCGGCCGGAAGATTTCTACCGGCTGCCGCACTGGGAGGAATGGCAGGGCATGGGCAACCTGCATCTGCACCGGGTAGTCAGCGATGTCTGTGGCTGGGAAGGCCGCTGCGGGCTGCTGCACGAGGCAATTCGCGAGGACTTCAGCGATCTCAAGCCGCTGCACGTGTATGCCAGCGGCTCGCCGGCGATGGTCTACGGCACCCTGGATGCGCTGGTGGCGGCTGGGATGGACCCGCACCAGATGCGCGCCGACGTGTTCGCCTACGCACCGCGAGAAAGCTGAGCGGAGTTTCCTCTGTTCCCAATAACAAGGGCTGAGTTGGCTGTTGCGGATGGACGTACCCCTGTAGGAGCGGGCCATGCCCGCGAAGCTTTGCGCGCTGGAATATTCGCGGGCATGGCCCGCTCCTACGGACGTTCAGAATACCTCGACACTTCGAGCAACACGCAATTGGGACAGAGCCATAAAAAACGCCGGGTCATGCCCGGCGTGTTCGTTCAGTGCGTCTGGCGTTGCTGCAACAGCAGATTCTTGTAGCCGCTGGCGGCCAGTGTCTTCTGCGCCGCGTTCAGTTGCTCGCGGCTGCTGAACGGGCCGACCAGCACGCGATACCAGGGTTCGTCGCGCACCTTGACGTTCTCCACGCGCACATCCTGGCCGAGCAGGATGATCTGTGCGCGCACGCGGTCGGCTTCGGCCTGCTGGCGGAACGAGCCGGCCTGCAGGAAGAACTGCGTCACCGGCGCCTTGGCCACGGTCGGCGGCGGAGGCGGGACCTGGCCGTTGAGTGCGGCCTGGGCCCGCGCCTCGTCGATCCGGGCCGCTTCCTCCGGCGTCACCGGCTTGCTTGGCGGTTCTGGCTGCTTGGTTTCCGGCGGCAGAATGACTTCCGACTCCGGCAGCAGCGTATAGAAGTCGTACTTCGGCTTCGGCGGCTGCTCGCCGGCCGGGCTGCGCTTGGGTGGCTCCTTGGCCGTGGCCTTGGGGGCTTCCTTGGCGCGCTTGATCTCGTCGCCGCCGGGCTCCAGGTTCATCAGGAACATGATGAAGCCACCGATCACCAGCCCGCAGACCAGCCAGATCCAGCCGGGTACGGCTTTCTTCGCGGGGGCTTGGTAGCGACTGGCGCCCCGTTTGGGCGCGGCTTTCTTGCGTGCGGCCACTTACATCCGCTCCAGAGGTTCCAGGCCGAGCAGTTCCAGGCCCTGCTTGAGCGTCTTGCCGGTCAGGGCCGCCAGGCGCAGGCGGCTCTGCTTCTGTTCTTCGTTATCGGCAGCGAGGATCGGGCAGTGTTCGTAGAAGCTGGAGAACAGCCCGGCCAGGTCGTAGAGGTAGCTGCACAGCAGGTGTGGCTCGCCCTTCTCGCCGACATTGTTGAGCAGTTCACCGAACTGCGCCAGCTTCGCCGCCAGGGCCAGTTCCTGCTCGGCGTCGAGACGGATGCGACCGTCGATCTCGTCGATGCCCTTGCCCAGCTTGCGGAACACGCTGGCCACGCGGGTGTAGGCATAGAGCAGGTAGGGTGCGGTGTTGCCTTCGAAGCTCAGCATCAGCTCGAAATTGAAGCGGTAGTCGCTGGTGCGGTGCTTGGACAGGTCGGCGTACTTCACCGCGCTGATGCCCACGGCACGGGCGATCTGGCGCAGCTCGGCCTCGTCGAGCTGCGGGTTCTTGTCCTTGACCAGGGCATAGGCGCGCTGCTCGGCTTCGTCGAGCAGGTCGATCAGCTTCACCGTGCCGCCATCGCGGGTCTTGAACGGTCGGCCATCGGCGCCGTTCATGGTGCCGAAGCCCATGTGCTCGAGCTGCATGCCGGCGTGGACGAAGCCGGCGCGGCGCGCCACTTCGAAAGCCATCTGGAAGTGCAGGGCCTGGCGCTGGTCGACGAAATACAGCACGCGGTCGGCATGCAGCACCTGGCTGCGGTAGCGCATGGCGGCCAGGTCGGTGGTGGCATAGAGATAGCCGCCGCCAGCCTTCTGCACGATCACCGGCAGCGGGTTGCCCTCGGCATTCTTGAACTCGTCGAGGAAGACACACTGGGCGCCATTGTCCTCGGTGAGCAGGCCCTTCTCGCGCAGAGCCTCGACGATACCCGGTAGCTCGGCGTTGTAGGCGCTCTCGCCCTTGACGTCGGCGGGGCTGAGCTTGACGTTGAGGCGGTCGTAGATCTTCTGGCAGTGCGACAGCGAGATGTCGTTGAAGCGTGTCCACAGGCGCAGGCAGTCGGCATCGCCCGCCTGCAGCTTGACTACCAGCTCGCGGGCGCGGTCGGCGAACGCAGCGGACTCGTCGAAGCGCTGCTTGGCGGCACGGTAGAACTGTTCCAGGTCGGCCAGTTCGCTTTCCGCCGCCGCCGGCTTTTCCTCGAGATAGGCCAGCAGCATGCCGAACTGGGTGCCCCAGTCGCCGACGTGGTTCTGGCGGATCACCTCGTCGCCGAGAAACTCCAGCACCCGGCCCACCGCATCGCCGATGATGGTCGAGCGCAGGTGGCCGACGTGCATTTCCTTGGCTAGGTTCGGCGATGAGAGGTCGATCACCACGCGCTGCGCGGCGGCCGCCTTGCGCACCGCCAATTGCGGGTCGGCCAGCGCGGCTTCGAGGCGTCCGGCCAGGGCGTCGCTGTTCTGGAAGAAATTCAGGAAGCCGGGCCCGGCGATCTCCACCTTGCTGATCTGCGCGTCCTGCGGCAGCGCGGCGATCAGCTTTTCAGCCAGCTCGCGCGGCTTCAGCCCGGCCGGCTTGGCCAGCATCATGGCGATGTTGCTGGCGAAGTCGCCGTGGCTCTTGTCCTTGGTGTTTTCCACCTGGATCGCCGGCGTCAGGCCTTCGGGCAGCACGCCGTCGTCGGTCAGGCGGGCGAGGGCTTGCTGGATCAGGTGGCGAATGCTGTCTTTCATGGTCGGCTCGGTCCGCAAGAGTGCGCGAAAACCCGGCATTATCGGGGCGCGATGGGGGTTGCTTCAAGTTGCGCGGCGACCGAGGGTGGAAAAGGCGGGTTCGGGGGCATTCAGAACAGGTCGATCGGATCCACGTCCAGGCTCCAGCGCACCGCGCGGCTGCCGGGCAGTTGCTCGACATACGGCAGCCAGGCGCTCATCAGGCGGTGCAGCGGCGCGCGGGCACTACCCTGCAGGAGCAGTTGCGCGCGGTAGCGGCCGGCGCGGCGTTCCATGGGCGCGGGGATGGGGCCGAGCAGTTCGATGCCGCCGAGCTGCAGTTCGTCGAGCAGGCGCTCGGCCTGGCTGCAGGCGTCGTCGAGGAGCGCCTCGGCCTGTCCGGGCTTGTGCGCTTCGGCACGCAGCAGGGCGAGGTGGCTGAACGGCGGCAGGCCGGCGGCGCGACGTTCGGACAGGGCCTGCTCGGCGAAGGCGAAATAGCCCTGCTCGGTCAGCTGCACCAGCAGCGGGTGGTCGGCCAGGTGCGTCTGGATGATCACCTTGCCCGGCTCCTCGGCACGCCCCGCGCGGCCGGCGACCTGGACGATCAGTTGCGCCATGCGCTCGCTGGCGCGGAAGTCGGCGGAGAACAGCCCGCCATCGGCATCGAGGATCGCCACCAGCGTCACGCGGGGGAAATGGTGGCCCTTGGCGAGCATCTGGGTGCCGACCAGCAGGCAGGGTTCGCCGCGGTTGATGGTGCCGAACATCCGTTCCATCGCGCCCTTGCGCGCGGTGCTGTCGCGGTCGATGCGCAGCACCGGATAGTCGGGGAAGAGGATGCCGAGGCGTTCTTCGGCGCGCTCGGTGCCGGCGCCCACCGGCCGCAGGTCGACCCTGCCGCACTCCGGGCAGTTGCGCGGCGGTCGCTCGACGTACCCGCAATGGTGGCAGCGCAGTTCGTTGTGGCGCTGGTGCAGGGTCATGCGCGCATCGCAACGCGGGCACTGGCTGAGCCAGCCGCAGTCATGGCAGAGCAGGGTGGGGGCGAAGCCGCGACGGTTGAGGTAGATCAGCACCTGCTGGCCGGCGGCCAGGGTCTGGCCAATGGCCTGTTGCAGCGGCCCGGAGATGCCGGCATCGAGCGGACGGCTCTTGACGTCCAGGCGCAGGAAGCGCGGCGGCTTGGCGGCGCCGGCGCGCTGGGTCAGCTTGAGCAGTGCGTAGCGGCCCGCGTGGGCGTTGTGCAGGCTTTCCAGCGAGGGTGTGGCGGAGCCGAGCAGGATCGGCAGGTTTTCCTGGCGGGCGCGCAGCAGCGCCAGGTCGCGGGCGTGGTAACGCAGGCCTTCCTGCTGCTTATAGGAGGCGTCGTGCTCCTCGTCGATGATGATTAGCCCGGGGTTCTTCAGCGGCGTGAACAACGCCGAGCGGGTGCCGATGACGATATCCGCCTCGCCGTCGCGGGCGGCGAGCCAGGCGTCGAGGCGTTCGCGATCGTTGATGTTGGAGTGCAGCAGGGCGATTCGCGCGTTGAAGCGCTTCTCGAAGCGCGCGAGGGTCTGGGGCCCGAGGTTGATTTCCGGGATCAGCACCAGTGCCTGCTTGCCGGCCTCCAGTACCTGGTGGATGAGCTGCAGGTAGACTTCGGTCTTGCCGCTGCCGGTGACGCCGGCCAGCAGGAAGGCGCGAAAGCCGCCGAAGCCCGCGCGCACCGCTTCGAAGGCGGCGCGCTGCTGCGGATTCAGGGTCAGCTCCGGCTGCAGCAGCCAGCTGCCGCTGTGGGCGCGGGGCGGGCTGCTGCGGCGCGCTTCGATGCGTACCAGGCCTTTTTCCAGCAGCAGGTCGAGGCTGTCCTTGTTCAGTTGCAGCTTGCCCAGCAACGCATGCGGCAGGCCGTGGGCATGCTGGGCGATGACCTTCAGCGCCTCGCGCTGGCGTGGCGCGCGCGCCAGGCGCGGGTCGTCGAGGCGTGCACCGTCGACGATCCGCCAATAGCGCTCCAGGCGTGCCTCGGCCGGTTCGCCCTGGCGCAGCAGGACCGGCAACGCCCAGTTCAGGGTGTCGCCGAGGCTGTGCTGGTAATACTGTGCGGTCCACAGGCAGAGCCTGAACAGCGACGGCGGCAGGGGCGGCTGACGGTCGAGCAGCTCCAGCGCGGGCTTGAGCTTGTCCTCGGGAACCTCGCTGCGCTCCGCCAGCTCGACCAGAATGCCGACCACCTCGCGCCGGCCGAACGGCACGCGCAGGCGCATGCCCGGCTGCAGGACGCTGCGGGCGATGCCGGCCGGCGGGCGATAGTCGAACAGGCGGCGCAGCGGCGAGGGCAGCGCGAGGCGGAGGATGGTCGAGGGCACGCGGAGATCCTTGTTGGCGAGCGCCGATGGTAAACGATCATGCCGCGCAAAAGCGCCGGGGCGCCGCTTCGTTCGGCTCGGGAACCTTAGGCCGGCACCGCCGGGCGCCTGTGCTTGCATCACCCTAGCGCTCTGGTATGATTCGCGCCCTACTTCGTGCGGTACTCGACATAGGGTCGGGTGGCGGCACGCAATTCAGAGGATTCATCATGAAAGCCGATATCCATCCCAACTACGTCGAAATCGAAGCCACTTGCAGCTGTGGCAACGTCATCAAGACCCGCTCCACGCTGGGCAAGAACCTGAACATCGACGTGTGCTCCGAGTGCCACCCGTTCTACACCGGCAAGCAGAAGGTGCTGGATACCGGCGGCCGCATCGATCGCTTCAAGCAGCGTTTCGGTGTGTTCGGCGCCAAGTAAGCTGGCGCAACGGGAATCCGGTGGGATTTTCCGAGCACATGAAAAAGGCGTCCCTGGTGGGCGCCTTTTTCGTTTCCGTCTTCTGGACTCTTCAGGCGCTGGCTTTCTGTCCGGCAGCGGAGCGTCTGCCGCTGGTGGAGGTCGCGCGCGTCGTCGATGGCGATACCCTGCGCCTCGTGGATGGGCGCAGCGTGCGGCTGATCGGTATCAATACCCCCGAGCGCAGTCGCCATGGGCGCAAGGCCGAGGCCTTCGCCGAAGCGGCCTGGCGCCATCTCGACGCCCTGGTGAAGGGCAATGGCGATCGGGTCGGGTTGAGTGTGGGGCGCGAGCCGCAGGATCGTCACGGGCGCGTGCTCGCGCATGTCTACGATGCGCAGGGTCGCAATCTCGAGGCCGCGTTGCTGGCCGAGGGGCTGGGGTACGCGGTGGCGGTGGCCCCCAATACCGAGCTGGCCGGCTGCCATTGGGCTGCCGAGGAGCATGCCCGCCGGGTTGGGAAAGGCGTATGGCGCAAGCCGGCGCTGCAGACGGCGCATTCGCTGCGCCAGGCCGGTTTCGCTCTGGTCGGCGGCAAGGTCGAGCGGGTCGAGCGCAACCGTGCCGGCTTCTGGCTGGAGCTGGACGGGCCTCTGGTCGTGCACGTGCCGCTGCAGGCTGTCGAAGCGTTCGATGCGCAGCGCCTGTCCGCACTGGCCGGCAAGACCATCGAGGCGCGTGGCTGGGTGGTCGACCGGCGCGGCCGCACCGGCCGCAAGGAGCAGGCGCGCTGGATGTTGCGCCTGACTCACCCGGCTATGCTGAGCATGACGCGCTGACGTGTGAGGCGGCCCGGTCCAGCACTCGGGGCCGCAGCTCTACCGAAAAGTCGTAATCCCCGGGGGCTTGACAGTCCCGTCATCCACTGGCTTGTGAGCGCGCGCATTCTTGGCGTATGCTCGACCGCCTGTCTGTCCCAGTAAAATAAGCGGAAATGCCACATGACTGACCTGAAAACTGCCGCTCTTGACTATCATGCCCAGCCTCGTCCGGGAAAGCTGAGCGTCGAACTGACCAAGCCCACTGCCACCGCTCGTGACCTTTCCCTGGCCTACAGCCCGGGCGTCGCCGAGCCTGTCCGCGAGATCGCCCGTGATCCGGAGCTGGCTTACCGCTATACCGGCAAGGGCAACCTGGTGGCGGTAATCTCCGATGGCACCGCTATCCTCGGCCTGGGTAACCTGGGCCCGCTGGCCTCCAAGCCGGTCATGGAAGGCAAGGGTGTACTGTTCAAGCGTTTCGCCGGTGTCGACGTGTTCGACATCGAAGTCGATGCCGAAAGCCCGCAAGCCTTCATCGATACCGTCAAGCGCATCTCGATCACCTTCGGTGGCATCAATCTGGAAGACATCAAGGCGCCCGAGTGCTTCGAGATCGAGCGTGCACTCATCGAGCAGTGCGACATTCCGGTGTTCCACGACGACCAGCATGGCACCGCGATCGTCACCGCGGCCGGTATGCTCAATGCCCTGGAGATCGCCGGCAAGACCCTCGAGCAAGCCAAGATCGTCTGCCTCGGCGCGGGTGCTGCTGCTACGTCCTGCATGAAGCTGCTGGTGAGCATGGGCGCGAAGATCGAGAACATCTTCATGATCGACCGCAAGGGCGTCATCCATGCCGGGCGCGACGACCTGAACCAGTACAAGGCAGTGTTCGCTCATGAGACGGACAAGCGCACCCTGGATGACGCGCTCGAAGGCGCCGATGTCTTCGTCGGCCTGTCCGGCGCCAACCTGCTGAGCGGCGAGGGCCTCAAGCGCATGGCGCCGAATCCGGTGGTCTTCGCCTGCTCCAATCCGGACCCGGAGATCAGTCCCGAGCTGGCGCATGCCACGCGTTCCGACGTGATCATGGCCACTGGGCGTTCCGACTACCCGAACCAGGTCAACAACGTGCTCGGCTTCCCCTTCATCTTCCGCGGCGCGCTGGACGTTCGCGCCAAGCGCATCAACGAGGAGATGAAGATCGCTGCCGCCCTGGCCTTGCGCGACCTCGCCAAACTGCCGGTGCCGGCGGAAGTCGCCGCCGCCTATGGCGTGGCCGACCTGCAATTCGGCCGCGAGTACATCATTCCGAAGCCGATGGATCCGCGCCTGATCACCCTGGTCTCCGATGCCGTCGCCAAGGCTGCGATCGAGAGTGGCGTGGCGACGCTGCCCTATCCGGCGCACTATCCGCTGAAGTCGGTGAACGACGTATTCGGCGAATAAGACCGGAAAGGTACAAGCCGGAAACAACGAACCCCGCCGCGGCGGGGTTCGTTGTTTCCGGGGCTCAGAATAGATCGAGCGGCGCGGCCTCGTTGGCCGGAAGCGGGCTGCCGGGGGCCTGGTAGCCGGGTTCGAATTCGCCCATGGGGGGTGGCGAATCCTCGCTCTTGAATACCTCGAAATAGGCGTTGGGGGTGCCGGGCGCAGCGGCCCGGCCGCTGACCGGATCGACGCGCAGTTTTAGCAGCCCGTCCGGTTCCGCGGGTGGGTGCTCGGGCATGTCCTTGAGTACGGCGCTCATGTAGTTCATCCAGATGGGCAGGGCCACAGTGCCGCCATACTCATGGCGGCCGAGGCTCTGTGGCTGGTCGAAGCCGGCCCAGACGGTGGTGACGATATCGGCGTTGTAGCCGGAGAACCAGCTGTCGATCGAATCGTTGGTGGTCCCGGTCTTGCCGGCGATGTCCTCGCGCCCCATGGCCAGTGCCCGGCGGCCGGTGCCGCGCTTGATCACGTCCTGCAGCATGCTGGTCATGATGTAGGCGGTGCGTTCATCGAGGATCTGCTCGGCGAAACGCGGTTCCTGCTCGGGCTTTTCGCTGCCCTGTCCGGGGTTGAAGGCTGGCGTCGGTGCGGCGATGACTTCGACGTCGGAAGCGACGGCTGCCACCTCTTCCCCGTGGGGAACGCGCACGGGGTTGGCCTCGAACAGCAGGGTACCTTCGCGGTCTTCGATTCGCTGGATCAGATAAGGCTCGATCTTGTAGCCACCATTGGCGAAGCTCGTCCAGCCGGTGGCGATCTCCATCGGGGTCAGCGTTGCCGTGCCCAGCGCGAGGGAAAGATTGCGCGGCAGGTCCTGCGGGTTGAAACCGAAGCGACTGATGTAGTCGATGGTGTGATCGATACCGATGGTTTGCAGCAGCCGGATCGATACCAGGTTGCGTGATTTGTAGAGCGCCTCGCGCAAGCGGATCGGGCCGAGGAACGTATTGTTGTCGTTCTTCGGTCGCCAGATGCGGTCCATGCCCCGCTCGACGAAGACGATCGGGGAGTCGTTCACCAGGCTTGCCGCGGTGTAGCCGGCATCCAGTGCCGCACTGTAGATGAACGGCTTGAAGCTCGATCCGGGTTGGCGTTTGGCCTGGATGGCGCGGTTGTAGTTGCTCTGGCCGAAGGAGAAACCGCCGGCCAGCGCCTCGATGGAGCCGTCTTGCGGATCGAGCGAAACCAGTGCGGCCTGCGCCTGTGGAACCTGGCTGAACAGTGGCGTCTCGCCTTGCCAGCGGATACGCACCAGGTCGCCCACCTTCACCACGTCGGCAGGGCGCTGCGGCCTAGGCCCAAGGCTGTTGGTGGCCAGAAAGGGGCGGGCCCACTTCATGCTTTCCCACGCTACCGCATGCTCGCTGCCATCACGGGTGAGAACCAGAATGCCGCTGTTTTCGACCTGCGAGACGATGGCCGGATGCAGTCCGGAAAAGCTTCTGCGCTTGCCCAGCTCCTGCAGCCAGTTATCGCGCGGCTGGTCGGCGAGGCGCGCTTCCGGGCCACGGTAGCCGTGGCGCTGGTCGTATTCGATCAGGCCGCTGTTGAGCGCAGCGTTGGCCGCCTCCTGCCTTTCGCTGGTAACGGTGGTGTATACCCTGAAGCCGTCGGTGTAGGCCGCGCTGCCGTAGCGCCCGACCATCTCCGCCCGAGCCATCTCCGCGATATAGGACGCGTCCAGTTCCGGAGCGGCGCCGTGATAGCGCGCACTCTCCGGCTCGGCCAGCGCCTGCTGATAGCGTGCCTCGTCGATTGAGCCCAGCCGGTACATGCGGCCGATAATCCAGTCGCGCCGCTCCTTGCTGCGGGCCGGATTGACCAGCGGATTGAACGCCGAGGGAGCCTTCGGCAGTCCGGCGATCATCGCCAGCTGGGCGAGGCTCAATTCCGTGATCGGCTTGCCGTAATACACCTGAGAAGCCGCTTCGATGCCGTAGGCGCGGTGGCCCAGGTAGATCTTGTTGACGTACAGCTCGAGAATTTCGTTCTTGCTCAGTTCGCGCTCTATCTGCAGCGCCAGGAGAATCTCGTTGATCTTGCGCGAGAAGCTCCGTTCGCTGGTCAGGAAATAATTCTTCGCCACCTGCATGGTGATGGTGCTACCGCCGGTCTGAATCTGTCCGGTTTTCAATAATTGCGTGGCAGCGCGCATCAGGCCGGTTATGTCGACGCCATAATGATTGGCGAAATTGTCGTCCTCGGCAGCCAGCAGGGCGTGGATGAAGTCCTCGGGGATCTCTTCGAAGCGGATCGGTGAGCGGCGCATCTCGCCGAACTCCGCGATCAGCTTGTCGTCGGCGCTGTAAACGCGCAGTGGAATCTGCAGCTGTATGCTGCGCAGCGAGTCGACCGAAGGGAGGTTCGGGCTCAGATAGAGAAAGGCGCCGGTAACGCTGAGTAATAGTGCGCAGAAAATCGCTAGGCACGACCAAAGGAAAAATTTCAAAAAACGCATCGGGGTTCTTGGAATCCAGGATTTGGGAGGGGGAAATGGCAGACGATGCTGAAAGGGAAAACCGTTCACATTATAAGCGCTTTTTTTGCCGGGTAGCCATTTGCGCTTCTGTCAAGGCTGTTATCTAATGTGGATAAACATAATTAATCCGTAAGTTGCGGATAAAGAAGGAAATCGGTCGTGCTAGGGCTCTTCACTAAGAAAGCGAACACGCTGCTCGGGATCGATATCAGTTCGACCTCAGTCAAGCTTCTCGAATTAAGTCGGTCGGGAAATCGATACCGCGTCGAGGCGTATGCCGTCGAGCCGCTCCCGCCGAACGCCGTCGTCGAGAAGAACATCGCTGAACTTGAGGGCGTCGGTCAGGCGCTGCAACGCGTGGTGGCGAAAGCCAAGACGGGTAGCAAGGCGGCGGCCGTGGCGGTATCCGGTTCTGCGGTCATCACCAAGAGCGTCGAAATGGACGCCGGGCTGTCCGACGACGAGCTCGAGAATCAGCTGAAGATCGAAGCCGATCAGTACATCCCTTATCCCCTCGAGGAAGTGGCGATCGATTTCGAAGTGCAAGGCCCCGCGGCGCGTGCGCCCGGACGGGTCGAGGTGCTGCTCGCCGCCTGCCGCAAGGAGAACGTCGAGATTCGCGAGGCTGCACTGGCCTTGGCGGGGCTGACCGCCAAGGTGGTCGATGTCGAGGCCTACGCGCTCGAGCGCTCCTATGGGCTGCTGGCACCGCAACTGGGTGTCGGGCACGACGAGTTGACCGTCGCGGTGGTGGATATCGGTGCCACCATGACGACGCTGAGTGTTCTGCATAACGGTCGTACCATCTATACCCGCGAGCAGCTTTTCGGTGGCCGCCAGCTGACCGAGGAAATCCAGCGCCGCTACGGGTTGTCCGTGGAGGAGGCCGGGCTCGCCAAGAAGCAGGGCGGGCTCCCGGACGACTATGACAGCGAGGTGTTGCTTCCGTTCAAGGAGGCGGTGGTTCAGCAGGTCTCGCGCTCGCTGCAGTTCTTCTTCGCGGCAGGCCAGTTCCATGATGTCGACTGCATTCTTCTTGCAGGTGGCACCGCATCCATTCCCGATCTCGATCGCCTCATTCAGCAGAAGATCGGGACCCAGACTCTAGTCGCCAATCCATTTGCCGATATGGCCTTGAGCAACAAGGTCAACGCCGGCGCGCTGGCCAGTGACGCCCCGGCGCTGATGATTGCCTGTGGCTTGGCGCTGAGGAGTTTCGACTGATGGCGCAGATCAATCTTCTCCCCTGGCGCGAGCAACTGCGCGAAGAGCGCAAGCAGCGTTTTCTTGCTTCCCTGGTTGGCGTGCTCGTCGTCGCTGCCGGCCTCGTGTTCCTTGGCGACCGGTATTTCGAAAGTGCGATAGAGCAGCAGAAGGCGCGTAATGACTTCGTCCGCAAGGAAATAGCGGTGCTGGATGCTCGTATCAAAGAGATCAAGGAGCTGAAAGAGCGTAGGCAGCAACTGCTGGAGCGAATGAAGATCATCCAGGACCTGCAGGGCAATCGGCCAATCATCGCGCGCGTTTTCGACCAGTTGGTGCGAACCCTTCCGGACGGTGTTTATTTCACTTCGCTGAAAATGACCGGAAAGAATATCGCGATCGTGGGGGCGGCCGAGTCGAACAACCGCGTCTCCAACCTGATGCGCAATCTCGATGGGTCGGACTGGCTGGAAGCCCCCAACCTGAATGAGGTCAAGGCGGTTACAGCAGGTGCGGTCGATCAGGAAAACGTGTTCCAGCTGACGGTGCAGCAGACGCAGCCGACCGTCCCAACGGAAGGAAGCAAGCCATGAGCCTGGCTGACTCTTTGGAAAGTCTTCGCAAGATCGATTTTGCGGACCTGGACCTGAACAACCTGGGGTCCTGGCCTGCGCCGGTCAAGTTCATCGCCGGCGTGCTGTTGCTGGTAGCCGTGCTGGCGCTTGGGTACTACCTCCATCTGCAGGATATGCAGGTGCAGCTCGAGCAGCAGCGTGCGCAGGAAGTCACGCTGAAGCAGCAGTTCTCGACCAAGGCATTCCAGGCTGCAAATCTGGAAGCGTACAAGGAACAAATGGTTGAAATGGAATCTTCCTTCGGCGCGCTGCTGCGGCAACTGCCCAGCGATACCGAGGTTCCGGGGTTGCTGGAAGATATAACCCGGACCGGGCTGGGAAGCGGGCTCGAGTTCGAAGAAATCAAGCTGCAGCCCGAGGTGGTACAGCAGTTCTACATCGAACTACCCATTCAGATAAAAGTTGTTGGTGCGTATCACGATTTGGCCACTTTCGTAAGCGGAGTGGCCAGTCTTCCTCGAATAGTTACGTTGCATGATTTCGAGATTAAAACGAGTAAGGATGATGCCTCATCCAAGTTGAAAATGGGCATCGTGGCCAAGACTTATCGTTATAACGACAAGGGGCTACAAAAATGAAATGCGGCCAACTTATTGCGTTAGGTTTGAGCTTGATGCTGCTAGAAGGCTGCGGTAGTGGCTCTGACTTCAGCGATCTACAACAATATTTGGATGAAGTTAGAGCCAAGCCAAAAGGTACCATTGAGCCGTTACCCGCATTCATTCCTTACGAAGCGTTTACCTATAGTGCGGCCGCTTTGCGTCATCCGTTTCAGCCGCCGGTGAAGCTTGATCTGGCGCAGCGACAGAAAGGGTCCAAAGACATTCACCCTGATGAAACGCGAGTCAAGCAGTTCCTTGAAGGTTTCAATATCGAGAACTTCGTCATGGTCGGTACGTTGGCCAACGAGGCAGGACGATACGCTTTGATTAAGGGCGGTGAGGGGGTTCACCGTGTCAAGATTGGCGATTATCTAGGACGTAATCATGGGCGCATCGTGGGGATCAGCGATGCTGGCATAGACGTCCTGGAGATCGTGCCTGATGGAGAGGGTGGGTGGCTCGAGCGCCCGCGCAGTCTGACCTTGAAAGAGCGCACCTAGCGCGGGGCTAAAGCATGGAAAACCTATACCGGTCTGCACAACGGAAGCAATTTATGAACAGCACCCTCTCTCGCTTCGGCTTGTCCTTGCTGGCGGCATTCGTATCGCCTGCACTGCTGGCCGCCAACCTGAATGCACTGAATGTGGCCTCGCTGCCAGGTGATCGTGTCGAGCTTAAGCTGGCATTCGACGAACCGGTGGCCACGCCGCGGGGTTATACGCTGGATCAGCCGGCGCGTATTGCTTTGGACTTGCCCGGGGTATCCAACAAGCTGGGCGCCAAGAACCGCGAGTTGGGTGTGGGTAATGCACGTAGCGTGACGTTGGTCGAGGCGCAGGGGCGTACTCGAATGATCGTCAATCTCTCTTCGCTCGTTCCCTACTCGACGCGTGCTGAGGGCAATAATTTGTTCGTGGTGCTGGGTGAAAGCGCTGGCAGCAATGCAGCGGCGCCTATGGCATCCAGTGTACCCGTCACCACCCCGTCACCAGTCAAGGCGATAACCGGCAAGGCAATCGACAATATCGATTTTCGCCGTGGTGACGATGGGGCGGGCAATGTGATCATCACGCTTTCCGACCCGTCGGTGAGTTCCACCATCGAAGAGCAGGGTGGAAAAATCCTCGTCGCTTTCGCCAAGACGCAGTTGCCGGAATCGCTGCGCGTGCGCCTCGATGTCCAGGATTTCGCTACGCCGGTGAAATTCGTCGATTCGACCGCCCAGTCTGGCGGGGCGAGCATCGCCATCGAGCCTACCGGCCGCTATGACTATCTGGCCTACCAGGCCGATAACAAACTGACCATCAGTATCAAGCCGCTCACCGAGGCTGAAGCCGAGAAGCAGAAAGCGGATCGTTTTGCCTATTCCGGCGAAAAGCTGTCGCTGAACTTCCAGGACATCGACGTTCGCTCCGTTCTCCAACTGATAGCCGACTTCACCGATCTGAACCTGGTGGCCAGTGATACGGTGAGCGGCAATATCACTCTGCGCCTGCAGAACGTGCCATGGGACCAGGCGCTGGATCTGGTGCTCAAGACCAAGGGGTTGGACAAGCGTCAGGTTGGTAATGTATTGCTGGTTGCGCCAGCGGATGAAATTGCTGCCCGGGAGCGTCAGGAACTAGAGTCGCAGCGTCAGATCGCCGAACTCGCGCCGCTGCGTCGTGAAGTTGTTCAGGTCAATTATGCGAAAGCCGCCGATATTGCTCGCCTATTTCAGTCGGTAACAGACAAAGGGGGGGTTGCGGAAGAGCGTGGTTCGATAGCTGTCGATGATCGTACCAACAATATCATTGCCTACCAGACACAGGAGCGGCTTGATGAGTTGCGTCGGATCGTGGCGCAATTGGATATCCCGGTCCGCCAGGTAATGATCGAGGCGCGGATCGTCGAGGCTAACGTCGACTATGATAAGAGCCTGGGTGTCCGCTGGGGTGGCAACTTTGGCGCTGGTGATAAATGGAGTGCTTGGGGCAAGAACGGCAACCTTGATGTCGAAGATGCCGAAGGTGGTGGGCAGCAGATTACTTGGCCCATGAATACACCCTTCGTCGATATGGGCGCGGTTGGCTCCACATCAGGTATAGGTTTGGGGTTCGTGACCGATAATGCGATTCTTGATCTTCAACTATCGGCAATGGAAAAAACCGGTAATGGGGAGGTGGTATCGCAGCCCAAGGTGGTTACTTCGGATAAGGAGACCGCGAAGATCCTGAAGGGTGCTGAGGTTCCTTATCAAGAGGCCAGCTCCAGCGGCGCTACCAGCACTTCGTTCAAGGAAGCTGCACTCTCGCTGGAAGTCACTCCGCAGATCACTCCAGATAACCGTATCATCATGGAAGTCAAGGTGACCAAGGATGAGCCTGATTTTTCTCAGGCTGCGACCACAGGGGTGCCGGCTATTCGCAAGAACGAGGTCAATGCTAAGGTGTTGGTCACCGATGGCGAAACGATCGTTATCGGCGGTGTCTTCTCCAATACGCAAAGCAAGTCGGTAGACAAGGTTCCGTTCCTTGGCGATCTTCCTTTCCTGGGGCGGCTGTTCCGCCGTGACTTGGTGCAGGATCGGAAATCCGAACTGCTGGTGTTCATCACTCCGCGGATCATGAATAATCAGACAATACAGGCCAGTCGCTGATTCGTTCTTGATGCACAATTTCATCCTCGTGGGCCCGATGGGAGCTGGAAAAAGCACCATCGGGCGTTTGCTCGCCAAAGAGCTACGGTTGCCGTTCAAGGATTCCGATAAGGAGATCGAGCAGCGCACCGGCGCCAGCATTCCGCTGATCTTCGATGTCGAGGGCGAGGCAGGCTTCCGCGAGCGTGAACATACCGTAATCGCCGATCTCTGCCGGCTCGATGGTGTGGTGCTGGCAACCGGTGGCGGTGCGGTGTTGCGTGAGGACAATCGCCAGGCGCTGCGTGCCGGTGGCCGTATCGTCTACTTGTGCACATCGGTCGAGCAGCAGCTCGAGCGTACCTCCCGGGATCGCAATCGGCCGCTGTTGCAGGCGGCTGATCCAGGGCAGGTCCTGGCGGGGCTCATGGCCATTCGTGATCCGCTGTACCGCTCGATCGCGGACATCATCATCGAAACCGACGAACGCCCGCCGCGGCTGGTGGTCATGGAGATTCTCGATCGCCTCGCGTCGTTGCCACCTCGTGAAAGCCTGGATGAATCTGCGCTATCCTAGCTCCCTTTGTTCATGGGGGCCTCATGCAGACTCTTCAGGTCGATCTCGACGAGCGTAGCTATCCCATTCATATCGGCGAGCGGTTGATCGACCGCAGCGAGCTATTCGCCGCGCAGATCCGTGGCCGGCAGGTCGCCATCGTCACCAACGAGACGGTAGCGCCGCTTTATCTCGACCGTTTGACGCGGGCCCTCTCCGGCTATGCCGTCACGCCAGTGATCCTTCCCGATGGCGAGGCTCACAAGAACTGGCAGACCCTGCAGCTCATTTTCGACGCGCTACTGGGCGCTCGGCATGACCGCCGCACGACGATAATTGCGCTCGGCGGCGGCGTGATCGGTGACATGGCGGGTTATGCGGCGGCCAGCTACCAGCGAGGGGTGGACTTCATTCAGGTGCCGACCACGCTGCTATCCCAGGTCGACTCGTCGGTGGGTGGCAAGACCGGCATCAATCACCCGCTGGGCAAGAACATGATCGGTGCCTTCTATCAGCCCCGGGCGGTGGTGATCGACACCACGACCCTGGCGACATTGCCGTCTCGTGAGTTGTCGGCCGGTCTTGCCGAAGTGATCAAGTATGGGCTGATTTGCGATGAGCCCTTCCTTGGCTGGCTCGAGACGAATATCGACCGGTTGCGTGCCCTCGATTCGGATACCTTGACCGAAGCCATTCATCGTTCCTGCGCGGCCAAGGCTGCGGTGGTCAATGCCGACGAACGGGAAGGGGGCGTACGCGCCATTCTCAATCTCGGCCATACCTTTGGCCATGCGATAGAAACCCATATGGGATATGGCGTCTGGCTGCACGGCGAGGCCGTGGCGGCGGGAACCGTGATGGCCTTGCAGATGTCATGTCAACTGGGCTGGATTCGGCCGGACGACCGGGATCGGGCGATACGCTTGTTGCGCAGAGCCGGGCTGCCGGTGGTGCCACCAGTCGAGATGCGGCCGCAGGATTTCCTCGAGCACATGGCCGTCGACAAGAAGGTGATGGATGGCCAGCTGCGCCTGGTCCTGCTCAAGCAGATGGGGGAAGCGGTGGTTACCGGTGATTTCCCCCGTGACGTGCTGGAGGCCACATTGAGCGTCGATTACGGCGCGCTGACGGAACACTTGGGGCGTAAGAAGATTCCATGACCAGTTTGTCCGCGGACGATGCGTTTCTGAACCACTACGGCTTCAGCCATGATCCCTTCGCTGCTCGTGTTCCGGGCTTCAAGTTCTTTCCTGCGCAGCGCAAACCGGTGCTCGGGCAGCTGCATCACCTGGCGCGCTACAGCCAGTTGCTGCTGGCCGTGACGGGGCCCGAAGGCAGTGGCAAGACGCTCCTGCGCCAAGCGCTGGTGGCCAGTAGCAACAAGCAGTCCGTTCAAAGCGTGGTCATTACGCCGCAGGCGACGACCGATGCCAGCGTGTTGCTTGCGCAGATCGCTCAGGCATTGAACAGCCAGAGTGCCGATTTCGATGCAGTGATGGCGCAGGTGATCCAGCTGGCCTTGACCGGGCAGGAGGTCTACCTGCTGGTGGACGATGCCGAGCGTCTGACCGGTGCTGCGGTGGAAACCTTGCTGCGCCTGGCCGCCGGAAGCCCCGAGGCGCGACCCCATGTGTTCCTGTTCGGCGAACCGGCCCTGGTCGGGCGCCTGGAGGCACTGAGCGAGGGGGATGAGCGCTACCATGCGATCGCGCTGCAACCTTATGACGAAGATGAAACCCGCGAGTACCTGGCGCTGCGGCTCGAAGGGGCCGGGGGCGGTATCGAGTGCTTGAGCGAAGAGCAGATCGTGCGCATCCATGAGCAATCGGGGGGCTGGCCGGGAGCGATCAACCAGGCGGCCCGGGAAGAACTGCTGGCTGCGATGCAGAGTGCCAGAGGACGAGGAAAGGCGAAGGGCATGGCACTGCCGTTGCCCAAGAAGCATCTATTGGCGGTGCTGGGTGTGGTCTGCATCGTCGGTCTGGCGTTTCTCTTGCTGCGCGGCGGGGAGGATGAGCGCACCGCTCCAGCGGAGGTGACGCGCCTGCCGTTGAAGGGGGGGGAGCCGGTTGCCTCGGAAGGTGCGGTCGAGGAGCGCGAGGCGGCGATCGAGTTCGATGGGCGGGAGCGCCCTCTCTCTCTGCCGTTGGCCGGGGATGCCCAGCCGGTCATCCGCGAACCGCTTGCAGCCGCTGCGGGAGGCGAGGAGCAGAGCGAGTCGGCGCCGTCCGGGGCGGAGGAGCGGGGCGAAGAGGCAGTTCCGCTCCCCGTGCCGACAGAGCGAATCGAGCCGGCACCCAAGCCGACGCCTGCTCCTGCGCCCGCTGAACCGGTGCGGCAAATTGCCGCTAAGCCTGCGCCTGCTCCTGTGGCGGAGGCTCCGAGGGGGGCGGACAACTGGTATGCCAGTCAGCCTGGAACCCATTACCTGGTACAGATTCTCGGTACACGAGCCGAGAAGAATGCCCAGGCATTCATCCAGCAGCATGGCGGCAACTATCATTATTTCGTCAAGCAGCACCAGGGTAAGCCGCTGTATGTCGTGACTTACGGGAATTTCGCCAACCGTGCGGCGGCTGTGGCGGCAGTCAAGACACTGCCCGCCGCGCTGCAGGCGGGCAAGCCCTGGGTGCGGAGTTTCGCCAGCGTGCAACAGGAAGCTGGTCAGTCGCGCTAGAAAAACGCCCCAAAAAAGTGCGTAATGCACCGTTTTGGGGCTTGCAAAAATAAATTGTGCCGTTCCATCTGGCTTTGTAAACTGCTCCCCCTTTTGCCCACGTGAATGACGGGGCGATTCTGTGCGCCGTCAATAAGGGGTTGATTTACAACGCATTTTAGCTGGTGGAGTGCCTATGAGAGCAGGTCTGTTTCGTCCTGAAGAGTTCAAGGATAACTGCGGCTTCGGTCTGATTGCCCACATGCAGGGCGAAGCTAGCCATCACCTGCTAAAGACTGCCATTCAGTCCCTGACCTGCATGACCCACCGCGGCGGCATCAATGCGGACGGTAAGACCGGTGATGGCTGCGGCCTGCTGATGCAGAAACCCGATGCCTTCCTGCGTGCCAAGCTCTCGAGCATTTCAATGCCGAGCTGCCGGCGCTCTATGCGGTCGGCATGATCTTCCTCAGCCAGGACGCCGCCATGGCCGAGACCGCGCGGGCCCGCCTGAACGAGGAAATCGCCGCTCAGGGGCTGACGCTGGTGGGCTGGCGCGAAGTTCCCGTCGATACCAGCGTGCTCGGGCAACTGGCCCTGGAGCGCCTGCCGCGCATCGAGCAGGTCTATGTCTGCGCTGACGGGATCAGCGAGCGCGACTTCGGCATCAAGCTGTTCTTCGCCCGGCGCCGGGCGGAAGTCGCCCTGGCCGACGACAAGGGCTTCTATGTCTGCAGCCTGTCGGACAAGGACATCATCTACAAAGGCCTGATGATGCCCGCCGACCTGGCGCAGTTCTACCCGGACCTCGGCGACGAGCGCCTCGCCACGGCGATCTGCGTATTCCACCAGCGCTTCTCCACCAACACCATGCCGCAGTGGCGGCTGGCTCAGCCGTTCCGCTTTCTCGCGCACAACGGCGAAATCAATACCATTACCGGCAACCGCAACTGGGCCCAGGCGCGCCGCCTGAAGTTCGCCAACGAACTGCTGCCGGATCTCGAGAGCCTGTCGCCGCTGATCAACCGTACCGGTTCGGACTCCTCGAGCATGGACAACATGCTCGAACTGTTGGTCACCGGCGGCATGGATCTGTTCCGTGGTCTGCGCATGATCATTCCGCCGGCCTGGCAGAACGTCGAGACCATGGACCCGGACCTGCGCGCGTTCTACGAATTCAACTCCATGCACATGGAGCCCTGGGATGGCCCGGCCGGCGTGGTGCTGACCGACGGTCGCCACGCCGTCTGCCTGCTCGACCGTAACGGCCTGCGTCCGGCGCGCTGGGTGACCACCAAGAACGGCTACATCACCCTGCCTCCGAAGTCGGCGTCTGGGACTACCAGCCGAGGACGTCCTGGCCAAGGGCCGCGTCGGTCCGGGGCAGATCCTCGCCGTGGATACCCACACCGGCAAGGTGCTGCACACCGATGACATCGACAATCACCTGAAGTCGCAGCAGCCCTACAAGAAGTGGCTGCGCCAGAATGCCCTGCGCATCCAGTCGACCCTGGACGACAACGATCATGGTTCGGCCTTCTATGACGCCGACCAGCTCAAGCAGTACATGAAGATGTTCCAGGTCACCTTCGAGGAGCGTGACCAGGTCCTGCGTCCGCTGGCCGAGCAAGGCCAGGAAGCGGTCGGTTCGATGGGCGACGACACGCCGATGGCCGTGCTGTCGCGGCGCGTGCGTTCGCCTTACGACTACTTCCGCCAGCAGTTCGCGCAGGTCACCAACCCGCCGATCGACCCGCTGCGCGAAGCCATCGTGATGTCGCTGGAAACCTGCCTGGGAGCCGAGCGTAACGTCTTCGAGGAAACGCCCGAGCATGCCAACCGCGCGATCCTGACCACGCCGGTGATCTCCCCGGCGAAGTGGCGCAGCATCATGGAACTGGACCGCCCGGGCTTCGAACGGCTGGTCATCGACCTCAACTACGACGAGAGCCTCGGCCTCGAGGCGGCGATCCGCAACATCGCCGACCAGGCCGAGGAAGCCGTGCGTGGCGGCAAGGTGCTGCTGGTGCTCAGCGACCGCCACATCGCGCCGGGCAAGCTGCCGGTGCATGCCTCGCTGGCGGTCGGTGCCGTGCACCACCGCCTGGTCGAGACCGGCCTGCGCTGCAGCTGCAACATCCTGGTGGAAACCGCCACCGCCCGCGACCCGCACCACTTCGCGGTGCTGATCGGCTTCGGCGCGACTGCGGTCTACCCGTTCCTCGCCTACGAGGTGCTGGGCGACCTGATCCGCACCGGCGAAGTGTTGGGCGATCTCTACGAGGTGTTCAAGCACTACCGCAAGGGCATCTCCAAGGGGCTGATGAAGATCATCTCCAAAATGGGCATCTCCACCATCGCTTCCTACCGTGGTGCCCAGCTGTTCGAGGCCATCGGCCTGTCCGCGGACGTGGTCGAGCTGAGCTTCCGCGGCGTCGCCAGCCGCATCCAGGCGCCCGTTTCAGCGATCTCGAGGCCGAGCAGAAGGCGCTCGCCGCCGAGGCCTGGAGCAATCGCAAGCCGATCCAGCAGGGCGGCCTGTTGAAGTTCGTCTACGGCGGCGAATACCACGCCTACAACCCCGACGTGGTCAGTGCGCTGCAGATGGCGGTGCAGAGCGGCGACTACGGCCGCTTCAAGGAATACACCGCGCTGGTCGACCAGCGCCCGGTGGCGATGCTGCGCGACCTGCTCAAGGTGAAGGTGGCCGAGCAGCCACTGGCGCTGGAAGAGGTCGAGCCGCTGGAAGCGATCCTCAAGCGCTTCGACTCGGCCGGCATTTCGCTCGGTGCGCTGTCGCCCGAGGCCCACGAGGCCATCGCCGCGGCGATGAACCGCATCGGCGCCCGCTCGAACTCCGGTGAGGGCGGCGAAGATCCGGCCCGTTACGGCACCGAGCGCAGCTCGAAGATCAAGCAGGTCGCCACCGGTCGCTTCGGTGTCACCCCGGAATACCTGGTCAACGCCGAAGTGCTGCAGATCAAGGTGGCGCAAGGCGCCAAGCCCGGCGAGGGTGGCCAGCTGCCCGGCGGCAAGGTCAACGGCCTGATCGCGCGGCTGCGCTACGCGGTGCCGGGCGTCACGCTGATTTCGCCGCCGCCGCACCACGACATCTATTCCATCGAGGACCTGGCGCAGCTGATCTTCGACCTCAAGCAGGTCAACCCGCAGGCGCTGGTGTCGGTCAAGCTGGTAGCCGAGCCGGGCGTTGGCACCATCGCCGCCGGCGTCGCCAAGGCCTATGCCGACCTGATCACCATTTCCGGCTACGATGGCGGCACCGGCGCTTCGCCGCTGACCTCGATCCGCTACGCCGGCTCGCCCTGGGAACTCGGCCTGGCCGAAACCCACCAGACCCTGCGCGGCAACGACCTGCGCGGCAAGGTCCGGGTGCAGACCGACGGCGGCCTGAAGACCGGCCTGGACGTGATCAAGGCGGCGATCCTCGGTGCCGAGAGCTTCGGCTTCGGTACCGCGCCGATGATCGCGCTGGGCTGCAAATACCTGCGTATCTGCCACCTGAACAACTGCGCCACCGGTGTCGCGACCCAGAACGAGCAACTGCGCAAGGACCACTTCATCGGCACCGTCGACATGGTGGTGAACTTCTTCCAGTTCGTCGCCGAGGAAACCCGCGAGTGGCTGGCCAGGCTGGGCGTGCGCAGCCTGGGCGAACTGATCGGGCGCACCGACCTGCTCGAGATCCTGCCGGGCGAGACCGCCAAGCAGGGCAACCTGGACCTGAGCCCGCTGCTCGGCGGCAACGACATCCCGGCCGACAAGCCGCAGTTCTGCGAGGTCGAGAAGAACCCGCCGTTCGACCAGGGTCTGCTGGCCGAGGAAATGGTCAAGCTGGCCAAGGGCGCCATCGGGACCAAGAGCGGTGGCGAGTTCGCGCTGGAAATCTGCAACTGCGACCGCTCCATCGGTGCTCGTGTGTCCGGTGAGATCGCCCGCCAGCACGGCAACCAGGGCATGGTCGCTGCGCCGATTACCTTCCGCTTCAAGGGCACCGCCGGCCAGAGCTTCGGCGTCTGGAACGCCGGCGGCCTCAACCTCTACCTCGAAGGCGATGCCAACGACTACGTCGGCAAGGGCATGACCGGCGGCAAGCTGGTGATCACTCCTCCGCAGGGCAGCGCCTACCGTTCGCAGGACTCGGCTATCATCGGCAACACCTGCCTGTATGGTGCCACCGGCGGCAAGCTGTTCGCCGCCGGTACCGCGGGCGAGCGCTTCGCGGTGCGCAACTCCGGTGCCCATGCGGTCGTGGAAGGCACGGGCGACCATTGCTGCGAATACATGACCGGTGGCTTCGTCTGCGTGCTGGGCAAGACCGGGCACAACTTCGGCTCCGGCATGACTGGCGGTTTCGCCTACGTGCTGGACATGGACAACAGCTTCATCGATCGGGTGAACAACGAGCTGGTCAATTTGCACCGCATCACGGGTGAAACGATGGAGGCCCATCGCAGCCATCTGCAGGAGGTATTGCGCGAGTACGTCGCCGAGACCGCAAGCGCCTGGGGCATCGAGCTGCTGGAGAATCTCGACGACTACCTGCGTCGTTTCTGGCTGGTCAAGCCCAAGGCGGCCAACCTGGCGTCGCTGCTGTCGAGCACGCGCGCGAACCCCCAATAACAAGCAGCCGCAAGCCGCAAGCCTCGCGCGACGAGCGAGAGGCCTGCGGCAGCCGTGAAGAGTCTTGCAGTTGCGGCCTATGGCCTGCTGCTGCCGTCAAGAGGTTTTGAAATGACTGAACGTCTGAATAACGACTTCCAGTTCATCGAGGTCGGGCGCAAGGATCCGAAGAAGAAGCTGCTGCGCCAGCGCAAGAAGGAGTTCGTCGAGATCTACGAACCCTTCAAGCCGCAGCAGGCCTGCGAGCAGGCGCATCGCTGCCTGGGTTGCGGCAACCCCTATTGCGAGTGGAAGTGCCCGGTCCACAACTACATCCCCAACTGGCTCAAGCTGGTCTCCGAGGGCAACATCCTCGCTGCGGCCGAGCTGGCGCACCAGACCAACACTCTGCCGGAAGTCTGTGGCCGCGTCTGCCCACAGGATCGCCTGTGTGAAGGCGCCTGTACCCTCAACGACGGCTTCGGCGCGGTGACCATCGGCTCGGTGGAGAAGTACATCGCCGATACCGCCTTCGCCATGGGCTGGCGCCCGGACATGTCCAAGGTCAAGTCGACCGGCAAGAAGGTCGCCATCATCGGTGCCGGCCCGGCGGGCCTGGGTTGCGCCGACGTGCTGGTACGCAACGGCGTGACCCCGGTGGTGTTCGACCGTAACCCGGAAATCGGCGGTCTGCTGACCTTCGGTATCCCCGAGTTCAAGCTGGAGAAGACCGTACTCAGCCGTCGTCGCGAGATCTTCAGCGGCATGGGCATCGAGTTTCGCCTCAATACCGAGGTGGGCAAGGACGTCACCATCGAGCAGTTGCTGGCCGATTACGATGCGGTGTTCATGGGCATGGGCACCTACACCTACATGAAGGGCGGCTTTCCCGGCGAGGACCTCCCCGGCGTGCACGACGCGCTGGATTTCCTCATCGCCAACGTCAACCGCAACCTCGGCTTCGAGAAGTCCGCCGAGGACTTCATCGACATGAAGGGCAAGAAGGTGGTGGTGCTCGGCGGCGGCGACACCGCGATGGACTGCAACCGTACCTCCATCCGCCAGGGCGCCAAGAGCGTGACCTGCGCCTATCGCCGCGACGCGGCGAACATGCCGGGTTCGCGCCGCGAGGTGAAGAACGCCAAGGAAGAGGGCGTGAAGTTCCTCTTCAACCGCCAGCCCATCGCCATCGTCGGCGAAGGCAAGGTGGAAGGCGTCAAGGTGGTCGAGACCCGTCTCGGCGCGCCGGACGCTCGCGGCCGCCGCAGCCCCGAGCCGATCCCGGGCTCCGAGCAGGTGCTGCCGGCCGATGCGGTGGTCATCGCCTTCGGTTTCCGCCCGAGCCCGGCGCCGTGGTTCGAGGCCCAGGGCATCCAGGTCGACAACCAGGGCCGCGTGGTCGCGCCCGGGGTGGGGCACTCGTTCAAGCACCAGACCAGCAACCCGAAGATCTTCGCCGGCGGCGACATGGTGCGCGGTTCCGATCTGGTGGTGACGGCGATCTACGAAGGGCGCCAGGCGGCCGAAGGGATCATGGACTTCCTCGGCGTCTGATCGCGGTTTCCGGGCTGCCTGACCTGAATCAAACCCTGGATAAAAGGCACGGTACCCGCCGTGCCTTTTGTTTTCCGCTTTGCGACAATGCACGGCACTTTTTTGCTGGAACCCTGCCATGACCGCCTTGAAGAACGACCGCTTCCTTCGTGCCCTGCTCAAGCAACCCGTCGACGTCACCCCGGTGTGGATGATGCGCCAGGCCGGCCGCTACCTGCCGGAATACCGCGCCAGCCGCGCCAAGGCCGGTGACTTCATGAGCCTGTGCATGAATCCGGAGCTGGCCTGCGAGGTGACCCTGCAGCCGCTGGATCGCTACCCGCTGGACGCGGCGATCCTGTTCTCCGACATCCTCACCGTGCCGGATGCCATGGGCCTGGGGCTGTACTTCGAGACCGGCGAAGGCCCGCGTTTCAAGAAGGTCGTCGCCAGCGCCGCCGACATCGAGGCCCTGCCGATCCCGGACCCGGAAAAGGACCTGGGCTACGTGATGGACGCCGTGCGTACCATCCGCCGCGAACTCAATGGCCGCGTGCCGCTGATCGGCTTCTCCGGCAGCCCCTGGACCCTGGCGACCTACATGGTCGAGGGCGGCTCTTCCAAGGATTTCCGCAAGTCCAAGGCCATGCTCTACGAGAACCCGCAGGCCATGCATGCGCTGCTGGACAAGCTGGCCCGGTCGGTCACCAGCTACCTCAACGGCCAGATCCGCGCCGGCGCCCAGGCCGTGCAGATCTTCGATTCCTGGGGCGGCAGCCTGTCCGCCGCGGCGTACCAGGAGTTTTCCCTGGCCTACATGCAGAAGATCGTCGACGGCCTGATTCGCGAGCATGACGGCCGTCGCGTGCCGGTCATCCTGTTCACCAAGGGCGGCGGGCTGTGGCTGGAGTCCATGGCCGCGTCCGGCGCCGAAGCGCTGGGGCTGGATTGGACCTGCGACATCGGCGAAGCGCGCCGGCGCGTCGGCGACAAGGTCGCGCTGCAGGGCAACATGGACCCGAGCGTGCTCTATGCCAAGCCCGAGGCCATTCGTGCCGAGGTGGCGCGGATTCTCGCCAGCTATGGCCATGGCAACGGTCACGTGTTCAACCTGGGCCACGGCATCACCCCGGAAGTCGACCCGGCGCATGCCGGCGCCTTCATCGAGGCGGTGCACGAGCTGTCGGCGCAGTACCACGCCTGATTCGCTCCCGCCTGCACGAAAAACGCCCCGCTTTTGCGTAATGCTGTTCACTTAAGCGACAAGCTGGGTGCAGGATCTCGTAGGAGCGGGCCATGCCCGCGATTCGCGCGCATGGCGCGCTCCTACGAAGAAATCTCTGTGCTTATCTGAACGGCATTACCCGCTTTTGCGGAGCGTTTCGTTTCCGGGTCAGTGCGCGGCGCGCGCTTCGGGCAAGGCCGGTAGCCGCGCCAGATGCAGGGCCACGGCGAGCGATGCCAGCAGCAGCGAAGCGATGAACAACCCGACGCCGTCCCAGCCGGCGGCGTGCCAGAACACCCCGCCCAGGGTACCGGCGATGCTGGAGCCAGGTAATAGCCGAACAGGTAGAGTGACGATGCCTGGCCACGGGCCTGGGTGGCGCGGCGGCCGATCCAGCTGCTGGCGACCGAGTGAGCGCCGAAGAAGCCGAAGGTGAACAGCAGCATGCCCAGCAACACCATCGGCAGCCGCTCGAACAGGGTCAGGCTGATTCCCGCGAGCATCAGCGCGATCACCATCCAGAACACCCTGCGCCGGCCGAACCGGTCGGCCAGGGCGCCGACCTGCGCCGAGCTGTAGATTCCCGACAGGTAGACCACCGCCAGCAGCCCGACCAGGGTCTGGCTGAGCTGGAAGGGGGCGGCGATCAGCCGATAGCCGATGTAGTTGTACAGGGTGACGAAGCTGCCCATCAGCAGGAAGCCCTGGAGAAACAGCCAGGGCAGGCCGGCATCGCGAAAGTGCAGGGTATAGCCCTGTAGCAGCCCCCGAGGACGCAACGGGCGCGGTCGGAAATGTCGCGATTCCGGCAGTAGGCGCCAGAACAGCAGCGCGGCCAGCAGCGCCAGCCCGCCCATCACGGCGAGCACGCTGTGCCAGGACAGATAGTCGACCAGCACCCCGCTGAGCAGCCGCCCGCTCATTCCGCCGATGGCATTGCCGCCGATGTACAGCCCCATCGCCAGCCCGAGGTGCTGCGGATGGATCTCCTCGCTGAGGTAGGTCATGGCGACCGCGGCCAAACCGCTCAGGGCCAGGCCAACCAGTGCGCGCATCAGCAGCACGCCGTGCCAGCTGGGCATCAGGGCGCTGCCCAGGGTGAACAGCGCGGCGGCCAGCAACGAGGCGAGCATCACCGGCTTGCGGCCGATGGCGTCGGAGATCGGCCCGGTGACCAGCAGGCCGACCGCCAGGGTGATGGTCGATAACGACAGGACCAGGCTGCTCTGCGCCGCATTGATAGCGAAGGCCTGCGACAGCATCGGCATCATCGGTTGCACGCAATAGAGCAGGGCGAAGGTGGCGAAGCCGCCGGCGAACAGGGCCAGGGCGGTACGGGTGAAGCGGGGCGTGCCCTTTTCCGTATGGACAGGGGCAGGTTCCTCTTCGGCTTGCGCCGGCTCGCCGGCTGCGCGCTGGAGGCTGTTCATCAGGCTGGATCTCTCTGTTCGTTTTTCCGGCCAAAAGTTACCCGTCACGGGCATTCGCTGTTTCGAGCGTTGGCGCGAGGGAGCTGATCTGGCTTATGGAGAGAAATGATAGGAAGCTTGATTTAATGTATCCAATATATTATTCGACAGAATCAATAGGTATTACGAATCAATGAGGCGCTCATGGAGCTGCGACACCTGCGTTATTTCGTGGCCGTGGCCGAAGAGCTGCACTTCGGTCGAGCGGCGGAGCTGCTGCGTATTTCCCAGCCGCCACTGAGCCAGCAGATCCAGGCGCTGGAACAGGAACTTGGCGTGCGCCTGTTCGACCGGACCAACCGTCGGGTCTCGCTGACCGATGCCGGGCGGATCTTCCTCGAGGAAACCCGGCGGACGCTGGCGCAGGTGGACAAATCGGTGGACGTGGTGCGCCGCGCCGAGCAGGGCGAGATCGGCGAGCTGCAGGTCGGTTTCACCTCATCGGCGCCTTTCACCTCGATCCTGCCGCGGGCGATCCTGGCGTTCCGCCAGGCCTTCCCGGCGGTGCATCTCGCCCTGCAGGAAATGACCAGCAAAGAGGTGGTCGAGGCGGTGCAGGACGAGACGCTGCAGGTCGGCATGATCCGCCCGTTCGCCCTGCCATCCGGGTTGCAGACGGTGGAATTGTTCAGCGAGCCGCTGGTGGCGCTGATGCACGCCGCGCATCCGCTGGCTCAGACTGGCGAGGAGGGGCTGGCACTGGCGGAGCTGGCTGCCGAGCCGTTCGTGTTCTTTCCGCGCAGCTACGGCACCGGGCTCTACGATCAACTGCTCGATCTGGCGCGACAGGCGGGCTTCAGCCCACGGATCGCCCAGGAGGCGAACGAGGCGCTGACCATCATCGGATTGGTTGCCGCGGGGCTGGGGGTTTCGGTGTTGCCGGCGTCGTTTCGGCGCATCCGCATCGACGGCGTGGCGTTTCGTACCCTGCTGGACAAGGACGCCACTACCGCCGTGTGGCTGGTCAAGCGACGCCAGGAGCAGTCACCGCTGGCCCAGGCATTCATCGACCTGGTTACCCGGGCGGCGCTTTCCGGCAGCTGATGCCCCGAAGAGCGGCTCGATGTTGAACCGCAGGCGCCGTGCCGAGACTGCCCGGCACGGAGGTGGAGCTCAGTTGAAGCGGTACTTCGCTTCGATCTTGCGTTTCTGCAGGGTGAACTCGGTCAGATCGATCTGGTTCTGGGCCAGTTGATCTTCCAACTTTTCCATCTCGCGGTTTTCCAGCGTGCTGACGTGGTGCTTGGTGGCGTGATAGTTGATGGTTTCCGCTGCGCTGTGCCCGCTGACCGGGTCCCAGAGAATGGACAGCGGCCAGAACAGCAGGTTGACTACCCCGAAACCATATTCGCGGCCGTAGAACGAGCCACCGCCTGGCAACAGGCCAAGTGCGGTACCCAGGGCAGGGTTCTTTTCCTCGACCACCAGGCCGGCGGCTTCATAGTGGCGCAGTTCGGATTTCTGATAGGAGTTCAGACCGCTCGCGCAGCCGGTGGAAGCGAGAATCGCACCGGTAAGAATGATGGGGGTAAGTTTCACGACAGCTCCTTGTTATTGGCAACGTGCGCGCTCCATGGCGCGCTGGCGCGGAAACTACCATGAGTAATGTCAATATGACATGACCATGCGCAGGTTTACTGATCGTGTCTTGCCCACCGGATGAGTTGCCGACAAACTGGTCCAGCCGCTTTAGCTTGAACCATTCAGCAGTGCCGGGCTTTTCACCTTGACACCGCTTGGCGCTCTGCCAAAGCTACAGCGCAGCCGGCGAGGACGCCGGCTATTTCCCCCTGCACAAGAGAACGATTATGAAACGGATTCTGCTAGCGTCCCTGCTCTTCACCGCTTCCGCCAGCGCCTTCGCCACCGCGCCGGGTGGCCCGGGTTGCGGTTGGGGCAACATGTTGTTCGAAGGCCAGCGCGGCCTGCCATCCCATCTGGTGGCTTCGCTCACCAATGGCACGTCGGGTAACGCCACCTTCGGCATGACTTCCGGAACCAACGGTTGTTCGACCGACGGGGCGCTGCAGTACAACGGCAAGTCGATGCTGGTGCTCGGCAGCATCATGACCGAACTGTCCGAGGACATGGCCATGGGCGAGGGCGAGGCGCTGACCACCTATGCCGTCGTGCTGGGTATCAAGCCCGAGGATCGTGCGCATTTCGCAAGCGTCACCCAGGCGCACTTCAGCGAGATCTTCAGTTCCGCCGACGTGACTGCCGAGCAGGTTCATGCCGCCACCCTGGCAGTGCTCAAGCAGGACGCCCGTCTGGCCCAGTACGCCGAGCAGGCCTGAGTTTCCGCCCCTTCCATCGTGCCCGCTCCGGCGGGCACTTTCGTATCTGCTTGCCATTGGCCGAATATGCTTCGACCCCTGCTACTGCTGGCGCTGTGCAGCGCGAGCGCCATGGTGCTGGCTGCCCCTTCCCCTGTTTCCGCCCCGCGGCGGTTGGCCGACGACGCCTACTGGCATTCGCTCGGCCACTACGAGCGCGGCAAGCTGGGCGGCTGGCGCAGCTATGTCGATGACGATGACTTCTTCCTCGCCGACGGCGGGGAACATGACCCGGCCGCCGAGCTTGCGGCCACCCTCGCTGCGCTCTACGCCCCGGCGAGCCAGGGCGATCGCCACGCCCAATGCGTCTATCCGGCGCGCACGCGCTGGCTGCGCGAACAGCTGGAGCTGACCGATCTGCCAGCGGTCGAATGTCCCGAGTTCAGAGCCTGGTACGCCGAGGTCGCCCCGCACGGTACCGTAATGGTCTTTCCCGCGGCCTACCTCAACAGCCCGTCGTCGATGTTCGGCCACACGCTGCTGCGCATCGACCAGGCTGATATCGGTTCCCAGGGCAGCCCACTGCTGAGCTCAGCCCTCAACTTCGGTGCCTTCATCGAGGGGGCGGACAACAGCATTCTCTATGCCTGGAAAGGCCTGATGGGAGGCTATCCGGGGCTTTTCTCGCTGCTGCCGTACCGCGAGAAGATCGGCGAATACAGCCGCCTGGAGAATCGCGATCTCTGGGAATACCGGCTGAACCTGACCGCGGAGGAAACGGGGCGCATGCTCGAGCATGTCTGGGAGCTCAAGCAGATCCGCTTCGACTATTTCTTCTTCGACGAGAATTGCTCCTACCGCCTGCTCGAACTGCTGGAGGTCGCTCGGCCCGGGCTCGAACTGACCGAGCAATTTCCATTGACCGCGATTCCGGCCGATACCGTGCGGGTTGTGATCGATGCCGGGCTCGTCGAAGGCATCGACTATCGGCCATCGCGCGAGCGCGAACTGCTGACCCGTACCGCGCCGCTCGACAGCGAGGAGCTGGACTGGGTTAGCCAACTGGCCGGTGATCCACAGGTGCTCGGGCAGCATGATTACCTGGCATTGCCGGACGAACGCCGTGCGCTGATCCAGGACGGCGCCTACCGTCTGGTCCGCTACCGGGTCACCGGCGAGGAGCGTGACCCTGCCAATGCGGCGCACAGTTATCGTTTGCTGCAGGCGATCAATCGCAACCCACCCCCGCGCCTGGACGTTGCGCGGCCGATCCTGCCGGAGCACGGCCATGAGTCGCGCACCTTGCAGTTCGGGCTTGGTGGCCGTGGCGAACATGCCTTCGCCGAGTACGGGCTGCGCATGGCCTATCACGACTTGCTCGACAATCTCGAGGGCTTTCCGCTGGGGGCGCAGATCGAAATCGCCCAGCTGCGGCTGCGCCAGTACGAAGGCAATCGCTGGAAACTGCAGCGGCTGGATCTGGCTGGAATCCGTTCGCTGACGCCGGTCACGCCGCTGTTGCGGCCCTGGTCCTGGCAGATCGCGGCGGGGCTGGAGCGCGTGCCGTGGGGGGATGGGGACGACCGCCTGGTCGGCCATTTCGATGGTGGCGGCGGGTTCACCTGGCAGCTCGGCGAGGATCTGCTCGGCTTCGCCCTGGCAACTGCGCGCCTGGAAGTGAACCCCGGCTTCAGCGCGGCCGTCAGTCCGGCGGCGGGTTTCGATGGCGGCCTGCTGTGGCGGAATGCGGCGGGCAACCTGCTGCTGGAGGCGCGGGGGGACTATTTCCATAACGGCGAAGTACGTCGTCGCCTCGACCTGGCCCAGCAATTCGAACTGCGTGGCGACACCGGCCTGCGTCTGAGCCTGGGACGCAGCTTCAGCCATCGGGCCGAGCCGGAAACGGAGTTCCAGTTGCAACTGCGCTGGTATTACTACTGAGGCGCGCTAGCCGGCTGGTCGATGGGCCGGCTCATGTTCGTGTATCAACCGCGTCACGCGAATATCGCTGATGCCGAGGATAGCCGCCTGCTGGAGCAACTCTTCCTCACGGGCATCCGCTTCGGGCATCAGCAGGTTGTTTTCCATGTCGGCATGGTGCAGCCGGATCAGCTGCGCGGCGGCGGCTGCGGTCGAGAGGGAATCGTCTTGCGACTCGATGATCTCGGCACGTGGATCGTTCTGGTAGATGTAGTTCACCTCGAACTTGTGAGTCGTCTTGCCGAACATGAGGCGGGCTCCTGGCAGGTTGCGGTCATGTTCTGTGGACTTGGCCAGGGCATCGATCGTTCCGATCGCCCGGACCCGCGGTCAGATGCCTTGCTGGCCGAGCCAGGCCAGCAGCTGCGGCAACGGCATGGCGCCGCTCTGGCGGGCGATTTCGCGGCCGTCGCGGAACAGGATCAGGCTGGGAATCGAGCGGATGCCGAGCTGGGTCGCGAGCTGCGGGTTGGCTTCGCTGTCCAGCTTGGCCAGGCGGCAGCGGCCCTGCAGCTGCGTGGCTGCCTGGGCGAAGGTCGGTGCGAAGCTGCGGCAGGGGCCGCACCAGCTGGCCCAGACGTCCACCAGCAGCGGCAGGTCGCCCTTGATCTGGTTGGCGAACTGGCCCTGCCGCAGCTCGAACGGCTGGTGCGGCAGCACTTCGGCCTGGCAGCGGCCGCAGCGCGGAGTGTCATGCAGCCGGTCGGCGGGGATGCGATTGAGCCCGGCGCAATGCGCGCAAGGAATGATCAGCGAGTCGCTCATGTGAGGCTTTCCGAGAGGATATTTCCTCCGGTATGGGGCCGCCGATCGAGATATCAAGGCTATGCGGCGCCTCGTGATGCGCGCGCGTTCGCAGGTCTGCCCGCGCCGAAGCGCGGACAGGCCCCGGGGCCGATCAGCGCTTGGCCGCGTCCAGCGCCTGGGCGAGGTCGGCGAGGATGTCGTCGATATGCTCGATGCCGATGGACAGGCGGATCAGGTCCTGGGACACGCCGGCCTTGGCCAGTTCCTCGGCATTCAGCTGGCGGTGGGTGGTGCTCGCCGGATGGCAGGCCAGCGACTTGGCGTCGCCGATGTTGACCAGGCGCACGATCAGCTTGAGCGCATCGATGAAGCGGGCGCCGGCTTCCATGCCGCCTTCGATGCCGAAGCAGAGGATCGCCGCCGGCTTGCCGCCCATGTAGCGCTGCGCCAGGGCGTGCTCGGGGTGCTCCGGCAGGCCGGCGTACTTGACCCAGGCCACCTGTGGGTGACTTTGCAGGTAGTCGGCGACTTTCAGCGCGTTCTCGCAGTGGCGCTCCATGCGCAGCGCCAGGGTTTCCAGGCCCTGCAGGATCAGGAAGGCGTTGAACGGCGAGAGCGCCGCGCCCATGTTGCGCAGCGGCACCACGCGGCAGCGGCCGATGAAGGCGGCCGGGCCGAAGGCTTCGGTGTAGGTGACGCCGTGGTAGGACACGTCCGGCGTGTTGAGCAGGGCGAAGCGCTCCTTGTGCTGCGCCCAGGGGAATTGGCCGGAGTCGACCACGATGCCGCCGATGCTGGTGCCGTGGCCGCCCATGTATTTGGTCAGCGAATGCACGACGATGTCGGCGCCATGCTCGAACGGGCGGCACAGCACCGGGGTGGCGACGGTGTTGTCGACGATCAGCGGCACGCCATTGCGGTGAGCGGCGTCGGCCAGAGCCTGCAGGTCGATGACGTTGCCGGCCGGGTTGCCGATGGATTCGCAGAACACCGCTTTGGTCCTGTCGTCGATCAGCGCTTCCAGTGCGGCGATGTCGTCATGGGCGGCGAAGCGCACTTCGATGCCCTGGCGCGGCAGGGTATGGGCGAACAGGTTGTAGGTACCGCCATAGAGCTTGGCCACCGAGACGATGTTGTCGCCGACCTCGGCGATGGTCTGGATGGCATAGGTGATCGCCGCCATGCCGGAGGCCACCGCCAGGGCCGCCACGCCGCCTTCCAGCGCCGCGACGCGCTGTTCGAGCACGTCGGTGGTGGGGTTCATGATGCGCGTATAGATGTTGCCCGGCACCTTCAGGTCGAACAGGTCGGCACCGTGCTGGGTGTCGTCGAAGGCATAGGAGGTGGTCTGGTAGATCGGCACCGCCACGGCCTTGGTGGTCGGGTCCGGGCTGTAGCCGGCGTGGATGGCGAGGGTTTCCAGTTTCATGGCATGTTCCTGTTCTTGTTCGATGGGCCGAAAGCTGCGGAGCATGAAAGGGAACGCGCAAATCTTCAATGACCCAGCGCAAGCCCTGTGCTCATAGCGGGGTGAGCGGCCAGAACCGCGGGATGACCAGCGTGGCGACCAGCCACAGCAACAGGTTCAGCGGTATTCCGACCCTGAGGAAATCGGTGAAGCGATAGCCGCCGGCGTTGTAGACGAAGGTGTTGGTCTGGTAGCCGATCGGTGTGGCGAAGCTGGCGCTGGCGGCGAACATGACGGCGACGACGAAGGGGCGCGGGTCGACACCCAGGTGCTGCGCCAGGCCGATGGCGATCGGGGTGATGAGCACTGCCACCGCGTTGTTCGACAGCATCTCGGTGAGCAGCGAGGTGAGCAGATAGATGAACGAGAGCATGAACAGCGGCCCGGCCCAGGCGTCAGCGTGGTCACGTTCTGCACGATCAGCTGGACCAGGCCGACCTTGTCCATGGCGATGCTGATCGCCAGCATGCCGAAGATCAGGCTGAGGATCTTCCAGTCCACCGCCTTGTAGGCGTCCTCGACATCCAGGCAACGGGTCGCCAGCACCGCGGCGGCACCGATGATCGCTAGGCCCTCGATCGGCATCACGCCGAAGGCGGCCAGCAGCATGACGGCCAGGGTGGCGAGGATCGCGATGGGCGCCTTGTCCCGGCGGAAGGCGCGCTCCTGCACCGCGTTGAGGCTGATCAGCTCGCCGTTGTCGGCGAAGCGCTTGATCTGTGCCGGGGTGCCTTCGACCAGCATCACGTCGCCGAACTGCAACTGGAAGTCGTCGAAATTGCCCTGGATGTTTTCATCCTGGCGGTGCACGGCGAGTACGTTGATGCCGTAACGGGCGGTCAGGTCGAGATCGCGCATCGGCCGGTGGCTGTAGCGCGAGCCGCGGCCGACGATGGCCTCGGCGAGGCTCACGTCCTCGCTGCTGATGGTCTCGAAGGCATCGCTGCGGTTGAACGTCAGGTGGCCGCTTTCGCGCAACTCCACCACATCCTTGACTTGGCCATGGATCAGCAGCAGGTCGCCGGCATTGAGGATGAAGTCGTGTTCGGGGCGGCTGAAATACTGATTCTCACGGCTGACCTGCAGCACCTGAAGGCCACTGCCGCCGTTGAGGTTGGCCTCGCCGATGGTCTTGCCGAGTACCGGCGAGTTGGGCGCGACCCGCAACTCGCTCATGAAGGTACGGTCCAGGCGCGGGCCGAGCAGCTTGGACAGCGTGTCGCGCTCGGGAAGCAGGTGCTTGCCGATCGTCAGCAGATAGAGCATGCCGGCCGCGGCGAGAATCGATGCCGCCGCGGTGATCTCGAACATGCCGAATGGCGCGAGCCCGGCCTTGCGCGCGACGCCATCGACCAGGATGTTGGTCGACGTGCCGATCATCGTCAGCGTGCCGCCAAGGATGGTGGCGTAGGACAGCGGGATCAACAGCTTCGACGGCGTGGTGCCGGCGCGCTTGGCCAGCGATATCGCCACCGGCGTGAGGATCGCCACCACCGGGGTGTTGTTCAGGCAGGCGGAAATCACCAGGGCGGTGATCGTCAGGCCGCCCAGTACGCGGGTCGGACTGGTCCCCACCAGGTCGCCCAGCCAGTTGCCCAGCGCATCGATACAGCCGGTGCGCTCCAGGGCGGCGGAGATAATGAACATGCAGGCGATGGTCACGGGAGCGGAGTTGGACAGCACTCCCAGCACTTCGCCCGGCGTCAGCAACTGGGTGGCCAGCAGTACCGCCACGGCGATCGCGACCACGATGTCCGGGCTCCAGCTCTCGCGCACGAAAGACACCAGCACCCAGATCAGCAAGGCGCAGACGAACAGCAGCGGCAGCGAATCCGGGAGCATGGAGGTCCTTAACGTGACGATGGCCAATAAACATCAGGCCGCACGGCGACCTCGCGCGCACGATAGTGGGCCGGACTTAGAGAGTCCAGAAACCAATACTGCTTTTTATATTCGATTTAGTTATTTGGTCTTTTTTCGGATGATGCTGCGGCCGATAGCCGTCATCCATGAGCTACGAGCTTCGCCGTTGGCTCGATCGCAGAGCGTGGCGCGGGGCTTGGAGATGATACGGAAAAGCCGCGCAATGCGCGGCTTTGAAGGTGGTGGGCCCACACGGACTCGAACCGTGGACCAAAGGATTATGAGTTGCCTAGAAACGCTGTAAGCCTAGTTAAATCGTGGGCAGCTTAGCATAGGTACAGTTAGCTGAAAGTAGCGTCGTAGAGCGGGTTAAGCGTAATTGAGCGAAATCTGTAAAAGCTGGGCACTGTACCGCCAGTGTACTGTTTTTTTGTACCGTGAAACGGTCAGGTTCTAAACGCTCGGTATCGCCCCAGGCTGAAAGACCAGCTATTGGTGCGACATCAGGCGAGCATGATCACCTCGCCATACAGTTTCCGCAGATGTCCATCGGACATGTCTAGGATGGGCTCATACATGAAGGAGTTCAGGTGAATATTCTCGGGGGTCATTAGTGCCACACGTTGAAGGATTTTGAGTGTCTTCAGCTCTGTACTGAACAGTTCCCGGAATTTTTTCAGTAGTTTTGGCGTTTGGTTCGAGTCAATTCCCGCGACGAAGGCCGGGTCGTTGATGCGCTTGACCATGAAGCGCTCGGCGGTGAGCCGGATCGACATGGCAAGCACGATCTTGTTCTCGAAATTGATACCATCGTCAGCCTTTAGGCACCCACTGGCCTCATGCTCGATGAGCGCCATCACAGTTTTGGCACCGTCGGCCGAAGCAACATTTTGTCCGAACAGTCTGTTGAAGATCCCATCCAGGTCAGAAATCGTTATCTGATCGGAGTCGGCCTTCCAGTGCAGCAGCGACGTCAGTTTGACGAAATCGGGGTCGGCCGCATCCTTGGTGTATTCGATGAGATTGCGCATGAAGGGGATACAGGCAATCTTTTTCTTCGGCTCGGCAGCGAAATTTGGCTTCCAGTCTTTGACAAATACGTTCTGAATTCCAGCGGCTTGCTCAAGCACCAAGCCTGCGGCAGTTTTCAACGCATGAAGCAGTCCGAGTACCGGACAAACCGGCTCTGAATAGTCCGGTAGAAGTCGAAGTTGTGGGTGAGGATGATCTGCTTGAAGTGGGGGTCTTCGGCAATGTCCATCAGGTACTGAATAATGGCGTACTTGTTTTTGTAGTCGAACGAGTCCGCAATGTCATCGACGATGATGAGCGTTTCCTGTTTTGCCTTCTTCCGCACTTCGATTTCAAAGAGGATGTTCAGCACGTAGAAGGCCTTTTTTTCCCCCGTGCTGAGGGCCTGCATAAGTGAGCTGCGGTCAACAGCGGCCTTATCTGTCCCATCTTCAAACGTAAAGCCGAGGCTTAGCATCGGCTCCTGACCGAGGATTACGGACAGCCGGTTAACTGCTTCCAGCTTGAAGGGAACGAAGAAGCGGTCGTTGAAGATATCGACAACTTCTTCCCACTGCGTGCGCTCTTTCGCTGCCTGCTCTTCGATCTCTTTGCGTCTGGTCTGGGCTGCTTGGTATTTGTTCAGCAGATCCTGAAATGGCTCGAAGCGCACCTTTAGGTAGGATTTCCAAACGTCCTCCTTGAAAGCTGGTACGTTGCCTAGCCGTACCAGCAACTCTTCATGATTCAGCAGGTAGGCTTCGAAGTCGCGGACCGTGACGTTCTTCTGGATGAGCTTGTCGAGTTTCGCGAACTTCCTTTTCAGCTCCTCGTCATTAGAGATCGCATCCTTCTCTTTGGCGATCAGTTCTTCGAGTTCCTTCTGGCTGGTAATCTCTAGCTTGGCGTCGGCATTCAGGGTGACGGAGTGCTTCGCCTCAAAGAAGCCGTTGTCGGCCAACTGCTTTGCGACCGTCGCTGCGTTGTAGTAGTTGAATGTGCCTTTCTTGAAGTAGGTCGATGCGGCCAACAGTTCGTTGTACTTCTTGATGTAGTCCTGAATGGCAGCTTTCGCTTCATCCGTGGCGAGTAGAGCAAGCACCTTATCGTCGAACACGACATCGTAGGCGACTGTCGCGAGCGGGGCGTCGGGCAGCGCAGCAATCTCGTCCTTGATACGATTCAGCGCAACATAGAACTGGTCGTCACGTGCTGTGAAGGTGGACGAAAACTCCTTTTCGATGTCCCTCTTGGAGCCAGACTGCTCTTTGAGAGCTTTCAGCAAGGTCTCCTTTGCCGCGTCGATATCGGCATGGAGGGCTTCGTATTCTTGGCGTAGCGCAGGGTTGACCAGCAGCGTTGAAGTCTTCGGTGAGTGCCCCAGAACCTCGTCATATGGACGAACGACGAGTACACCTTCCTTGGGTAGATCCGCACCGGCCTCGTCCTTGATTTCGCGCCTGCACGCGCGCGCCGGGAAGATGCGATCCTTGGAGGCAACACCGTCTGCGACATCTTGGAAGGTCTGCGCGAGTGAGGACTTCATAGATCCGTTCGGCGCATAGACGGCACAGGCCTTTGCTTTAGAAAAATCGAATTCAGCTTGCAGCTTCTTGATGCCGTAGCAGTTTTCCAGGTCGATGCTCACTGTTTTCATGTTCGATTCCCTCCGTGCGGATTGTTTGCACCTTGCCCACATCCAACAGCAGCAAGATCCTGTTCCAACAAAGCGTTCTGAAGTGTGAGCAGTGCCGCCCAATCGGAAGTCAGTCTGTTACGCAGCAGTGCTGCTAGGCCCTCCGCCAGGGCGACATTGCCGGCTGCCACGTCCTCGCTGAATTTCCGCAACTGCATCTGCACTGACGTTCCCTCGGCCTGCGCCTCGAATGCCTTGAGAGCCACTGCGAGCTGTCGTTCATGGTCTTGCCGTACCGCTTGCTCAGCAGGGGATCTATCCTTTTCTCCCAGTCTGAAGCGGCGCATGCCGTCAAGCTCTGTAATCAGCTCAATGCTTCGTTGCGCCTCTCGGGTCAGAATATCGTTCAATCGCGGCTGCTGGAGAGTATCTAGCCAGTCGTCCCCAGAGTACGGCGATGCAAATAGTGAGTACCGTCCTTTTATCGTCAGACACGATAGTGCGAGGTGATCGATACGTGGGACAAACCAGACCTGGCGGCCTTCGCCAATGGTCGACTGAACCTGGGCGGCATGTGCTTCAACCCATGCCGGCCAATCGCAGGGTGATGAAATATCCGCGATTGCCAGGAAGTCTCTATTCGGCCAGGGCAAGGGAGTTTCCCAATCTGGACGAGTATGCAATTCAAGCTCGATAGCTTGTCGTCTAAGCTCTGCTTCAACACCCTGCAGGTAGCTCATTGAGCTTGCCTGCAGCTTGCGCTCAACGGCCATCTTGACACTACGCAAAGCGTCGTCCGGTAAGGCGCTACGGGCGATGGAAATCCATTGCGTCAGCTTGGCGCCCTGCGTACCGGTTTCAATGGCCAGCAGCCGCAACGAAGCGATCAGGCTCTCCAAACGATCCAACGACTTTGCAGGCGATCTACCTAAAAGTTCCCAAGGCTCCTCGCGCGCCTCTTGCACGTTTTTGAGCAAATCGCCGGTCCATAGGACGAATGCACCGTAGTTATCCGGCAACTTAATGAAGCGTCGAATCAAATCGGCAGAGCAATGGAAAAGTAGATTTTGCAGCGGTGTACTGTGCTCTGCCGGGGCACTGCCATTGGGAGCGGCGTCTCGTGGCGGAGTCAGTTGGCGAGAGGCGTCGTGAATATTGCCGAAGCGCTCAAGTATCTTCGCTTGAGGCGGCTTACCGCGCAGAGTGGTATCCACTATGCGCTCTAGTACGGGTAGCAAGCGTTCCAGCATTCCATACGAGCGATGCAGATAGTCGGTGTAGCTCTCATTGCCAACCAATCTTGCTGCCGCGGCGATCCAGCGTTGGTTCCACGCGGGCAATGCGGTGGGCGCGATATTCTCCCGAGGGATACGTTTGCTGGCATCCGGTAATCCGGATGGACGGCCGTCGGCCGCCAGTGCGTCGACGGCCGCTACCATTGCACTGGGGTCAAGCCCAAGCAGCGTGGCGCAGAGTGGTGCCACTTCATCGTTGAGTCGAGCCTGAACGGAGGGGGCAACGTAGTAAATGACGCTGCGTAGAAGACGCCCTTCGGGTGCTGCTTCGACTGTAACCGGCCCTGCCCAGGGAATCTCGCATGGGACGCGCTCCAGTAAACGATTGCGCACCGGTGCCTCCACCCAGCTTGATGCGATGCGTGGATCTATCAGATGGATCGCGCCCAGCAGATCAGCAACGTCGCTAAGATCGACTGCTTCGAAATCGGGCTTCACCGCCAGCAGTGCCGATCGCAAGGACTCCGGCAGCTCCATGCCGACCAGTGCTCCTATGAGTGCTCGAAGGCGGTGTATATCGGTGGTGGTCACCATCTGATGCAAGGAAGTTCGAGAAAGGGCGGACAGTAGATCCGTTCGTGGGTCCGCAGCTGAGCGGGGGCGTAATACCCCTATGGCGTTCCTCAGACGATCCGGTAGTGGCATCGAGGAAACATCTATGTTCGCGACTGCGAACCTAGCGGCTAGGGTGATTTGAGACGGTTCCAGCCCGGCCGACAGAACTTCTGCTACCCAAGCCCGTAGTGTTGCCTCGATGTGAGCCTGGCCCATACCGGAAAGGGCTGTGACCAGCGCGACGGGATCATGCTCGCGCTCCAGTCGTGAGGCGAGGGCCGCGACGAAAGCGCTTGTCGCGCCGGGGTGATTCACCAGTACGTGGGCGCCCAAGGCTTCCAAGCTATCGCTATGCACGGAATGAACCGCCTCGATCACAGTTCGTGATGGCGCCGATGGTGGGTAAGCATGACAAAGGTCGAAGAGCATTGCCGAACGCAGCTGATGCAGGCCTTCGATGCGCCCATCTTCTTTCGCCGAAACGAGATGCTCATCAATCAGGCGGCGTAGACCTCGACTCAGATCACCAGGTGCGATATCCAGCGCCGTGGACAGCCGTTCAGCATCAATTGTGGCTCCCGCCATGCTGGCGAGCGAAGTGACGCGAAGTATGGCCAGCTCGGCATCGCGAGATTCGCGCAGCCGTCGATCCACTTGCTCACTGAGAACCGTCTCGATCCGTTCGCCACGCGTCAAGATATGTGTGAATTCGAGCAGGAGCCCGCCGCTTCGCTCCCAGGGTTCGCGCCAACCCACCCAAGAGGTCCGGCCCTGCTCAAGCAGCCGGTGCCAAATCCGTTCCGCGACCGCCTCTTCAACGGGAGGACGAACCTCTTTGGCGCGCGCCCGCGCGGTCAACATGAACACATCTTCTTCTCTAATCGAGCCGAGCAATAGAATTCCGCTACCGCCGCCGACCTCCTTGCTCAAACTATCCCACAGACTGCTGCCTCCGCGCCCAACATCGTCCAGGATGAAACCGAGCGGTGCGGTAGGGGATGCTCTTAATGCCTGAGCGAGACGCATGAACAGGTGTGCGTCGGCCGCATCGCCGCGCTTGATTTCGAACCAGCGCACGGTATGCCGAATCGCACGAGCCACTTCCCACATCAGCGCCGATTTGCCGCTACCCGATTGGCCCACGATCAACGTGGCGCCACTGGCTTCCAGAGCGTCGAGGACTATGCTGCGCGTCTCGGGTCGTTCGGCGACCAGGCCGGCTGCAAGATGCCCCGGGCGTGTATTGACGCTTGATAAAAGCTGGGGTCATCTGTGGGTGTCAGGAAATCGAGAGCCTCGCAGAGTCCGTCGCGTAATGCTGCCTCCATGCCGCTTAGGTCAAGGATCGGCTCGATCCTGCGCACGCAAGCCTCCACGTCAGATACGGCCAGGCCTGCATAGCGGTTATCTGTGATTAAACCATTGGCATCGGCCAAGTTACCGATGCGGCTGAGTAGCTCAGCGTAATGGACCTGTGCAGCCAAGGGAGTGCAGGACGTAATTCGACTGATGGACTTCAGTGCGACTTCAAAGGGCGCTGGGGTAATCCACACAAGAGTACGAGGTGCGAGTGAGCTCCAGCGTGGATCGCTAGCCATGGCCTTGGCCAGGCTCGGGTTATCGGCCAACCTGTGATCGGTGGTGGGGCCACCTGCGATCGGCTGTTCTACAAGCAAGATCAAATCACTGGTAAGGGGCGAGGATGCGCCCTCGCTTCGATACCAAAGCTCACGCACGAAGTTTGCTGCCTCGCTGGCTGAGAACGGTCCGAGGTGGTCGCGGCGTGATTTCACCTGAACAAGGGCAGAGCGCGTCGCTCCGCGAAGCTCGTAGTCGTCCAGCCCTTCCGGGACTACCTCGCCGTAAGGCAGCTCCTCACTCCAGCACTGAGTTGCCAGCCAGACGCCGGCGGCATCCTGGTACCGAAAGCCACGCCCGGCATGCGACCCCGCGCGTGAGGCGCCGTGTTTCGAGCCCTTCATACAACTCCATCCCTACGTTGAATCGAGCTTAGTGGCCTTGCTCAGCTAGCAAAGCTGAGAGTGTGACGAAGATGAGCGTCCTGCGTATCAATGGGTGGTTGTTAAAGGCTCTGCATGATTCGGCACTTGGGGAAAGCCGAGCATCCCCAAAATTGCTGCCCAGCCTTAGCCCCTGTTTTCACAGTACGGATCATCAGCGCGCTTCCGCATTTCGGGCATTGCCGCTCGGCTGTCGGATCACTACGTCGCTTAAGGTTTTGCACATGCTCGCGGTGAGTGGCGAGGGTCGGCGCGCGGCGACCGGTTTGCAGGGCGTGCAGCATGGTGTCGACTTCAGCTTCGCTGAATACCGGCTGCTGGAATGACTTGATATAGCGGATAAAACCAATGCCCTGGGTGACGTTGGCCGGCACCTCGGTTTTGAAGGTGCTGCCGCCGACAAAGGTGATGACCGAGTGCAGGTGCTCGGGGTTCACGCCAAGGGTGGCTTCCAGGGCTTTTAGGTGCTTGTAGTTCTGCCGCAGCGGGTTCTGGAATTTGAAGGTTCGTTTGGGAAACTTCTGCGTCCACTGCGCCTGCTTCTCGCTGCCGAAGATCCAGCCGCTCATGTTCTTCGTTTCCAGTACGAAGATACCGTAGGGCGAGAGGAATACGTGGTCGATCTGCGTGGTGCCGTCTGGGGTGTCCAGCGTGACGTTGTGCAGGCGGCGGTAGGTCTGCTTGTCCAGCTGCCAATGGGCAAACAACTGCACCAGGAGTTCGCCGATATGACCCTTGGCCCAAGGCGATTTGAGCAGGCCGATCAGCAGCATCAGTGGGATAAACCAGCCAGCGTGCCCCAGACCTGCGCGATGATGGGGGTGAAGTCCATTTCCTGTCCTAGTAATCCAGAATTAACCGGATAGTACCGAAACCTGGCGTAATGGCACTACAGCATTGCGACGAGTCCGGTGCGCTGCTCTGTCGCTGCGGGCTCAGCCTTGTGCGTTTGCCGAGTGCTGTATTTGGTAACGCGTGCTGCGCCCGCCGCCGGGTAGCCGGGCAAGACAGCGCTTCTCAACAAGGTCGCTCAGATGGCGCGTGGCGGTGGCTTTCGAGACCTTGGCCACGGCCTGGTATTGGGCGGCGCTGATGCCGTTCTCGAAACCTTTCTCGCCGCCATCGAGCAGGCGGTTAAGCACTTTGATCTGCTCGGCAGATAAGGCTTGGCTGCGGTGCGCCTGCCAGAAGCACGCCTTGACCAGCACGCGGTCGATACGAGCAAGGGCTTGCTCCAGGCTCTTGAGCAGCGTTGCGAGGAACCATTGCAGCCAGGCGGTGATATCCAGCGTACCCCTCTGGCTGGCCTCCAGGATGCGGTAGTAACCGGCGCGGTCGTCGAGGATGCTGGCTGACATGGCGTAAAAGCGGATGGCCTGCTGTTCGCCCTGAGCCAGTGCCAGGTCGGTGATGGCGCGGGTAAGGCGACCGTTGCCGTCATCGAAGGGGTGCAGGGTGACGAACCAGAAGTGCGCAATGCCGGCCCGTAGAAACGGGTCGAGGCTGGCATCGCTGCGGCTGCTCTCGAACCAGGCGAGGAAGTCGTCCAGTTGCGCCTCCAGCCCGGCGCGGGGAGGGACTTCGAAATGCACGGTAGGGCGGTCGAGCCGGCCGGAAACTACCTGCATGGGCTCTTCGCCGCGCAGCGTGCCGATGCGTAGCGGGCGGGACAGCAGGCTGTCGTCGCCGGGGAACAACCAGCCATGCCACTTGTACAGTCTCTGCAGGTCTAGCGGCTGCTGATGTTCGTGGGTGGTGTCTAGCAGCAATTCCGCTAGGCCTTCGGAGCGTGCCGTAGTACTGCCTTCCTCGCTTACCCCCAAGCGCCGCGCCAGGATGAGCGCACCGAGCTGACATTCAGCTGCTCGCCCTCGATGGCTGATGAGGTGACGATGTTCTGCAGCATGGCATCCAGGCTGCTCTGCACTTCTCTGTCGCGACCGACGGCGCCGAGCATGCCGAGCAAGCGTCCCTGAGTCTGGTTGCAAGCGCGCAGCAGCGTGGCAAGTGGTTCGGTTTGCCAGTTGAAGTGCGGCCAATTGGGCTGTTGCCAGATCCAGAAAGGGATATTCATGGGCTTGCTCATCTGTGAGCCGATTAGCGAGTCTATTCGGCTCATTGTTTGAGCTGATAGTGGCGCCTATTCGGCTCACTGTCTAATCCTGAAGTGTTTTTCTGGGAAGAGCGCCGTCAGTTGTCCTTTGATCTTGTGGCAATAACGCTGCCGGCGCACTACGGCTTTTTAGGTTGACGATTGCGATCATCCGAGAAAACCCAAGGAGGCTGGTGTAACAGCACTGTACCTGCGGCCCCAAAGGGCTGGGTGGATGTCATTGCCGTAGAAAGCGCAAAGCCGCGCAATGCGCGGCTTTGAAGATGGTGGGCCCACACGGACTCGAACCGTGGACCAAAGGATTATGAGTCCTCTGCTCTAACCAACTGAGCTATAGGCCCCCAGAAGGCCGGCGGATTATACCGGCCGGGTCCGGGGGAGCCAACTGATTGCTGGGCTCAGCAGCAGTCGTCTTCCACCTGCTGCAACAGGGTAACGATCTCACGGTCGCCGTTGCGCTCGAAGAGTTCGTGAATGACGTTGATCTGTGCGTGGAGGATGAGCCGGGCATCGGGCTCGAAGCCATTGCGGTTGCCGATCTTGTCGCGCAAATAACCGCACAGGTGGCAATTGCCGCCATCCTGGCCGATGTAGTACTGAATGCGCGAGTAGAGGGTGCGGATGCTGCGGTCGCATTCGATGTAGGGCAGTGGCTGGTCGCCGGCGACGCTGCGGTAGGTTACGACGCTGGGCATGGTGCGCCTCCGTGTCTGGTTGGGACGACTTCGGTTTGGGGAGGCGCTGATCCTAGAAGATGCCTGCGCATGCGTCTGTCAGCCAGGCGACACCTGGCTGCGCTGTTTCAGCAGGTCGGGGCGGTGAATGTCGAGAATGCCAGGGGCGACGCGAGTGAGAATGCCCTGGCGGGCCAGGCGGCTGATCAGCGAGGAGACGGTTTGCCGGGTTGTGCCGAGCAGGTGGGCAATGTCTTCGGTGCTCAGGTTCAGTTCCAGGCGCTGTACGCCGCTTTCGTGCGAGCGCCCCCTGCGTGCGAGCATGCCGTCGAGGAAGCGCGCCAGGCGGCCTTCGACGTCGCGGAAGGCGAGGTCTTCGATCAGTTGCATGGAGTTGGCCAGGGTCTGGCCCAGTACGCGGATGATGGTCGCTGCGGCGCCGGGAAGTGCCAGCATGCGGCTCAACTGGGCCGTTTCGCCAATCAGTACCTCGCTCGGTTTGAGTGCCTGGAGATAGGCACCGCTGTGGGTGCTGTAGATGTCGCCGGCCTCGAGAAAGGTGAGAGTGTATTCCTTGTCTTCGGAGGCGAGGTACACGCGAATGCGTCCGTTGCGCACGATGAACACGCTGTCGCGTGGGGCGCCTGGACTGCCGAGCAGCTCGCCTTCGACCAGGTTGCGCTGGCGGAAGCCTGGCGCAGGGCGGCTTGTTCCAGAGCCTGGCGGTGTGAGCTGTCGGATCCGTGCATGGCCGTTCGGTCCGTCGTGGGCGAGAGCGGAGGATAGCGCGGTTGGCGGGATGGCGCAGGTTGGTGGCAGCCGGCAGATAGCAAAAGCCCCGGCGGGACCGGGGCTTTGTTTTCACTCGTCGAGGAAGGAGCGCAGGTGCTCGCTTCGCGTCGGGTGGCGCAGCTTGCGCAGTGCCTTGGCTTCGATCTGGCGGATGCGCTCGCGGGTGACGTCGAACTGCTTGCCGACTTCCTCGAGGGTATGGTCGGTGTTCATGTCGATGCCGAAGCGCATGCGCAGGACCTTGGCTTCCCGGGCGGTGAGGCCGGAGAGCACTTCGCGGGTGGCTTCCTTGAGGCTTTCCACGGTCGCCACGTCGATCGGCGATTGCATGGCGGAGTCCTCGATGAAGTCGCCCAGGTGCGAGTCCTCGTCGTCGCCGATCGGGGTTTCCATGGAGATCGGTTCCTTGGCGATCTTCAATACCTTGCGGATCTTGTCCTCGGGCATCTCCATGCGCTCGCCCAGCTCTTCCGGCGTGGGCTCGCGGCCCATCTCTTGCAACATCTGGCGGGAGATGCGGTTGAGCTTGTTGATCGTCTCGATCATGTGCACCGGGATGCGGATGGTGCGTGCCTGGTCGGCGATCGAGCGGGTGATCGCCTGGCGAATCCACCAGGTGGCATAGGTCGAGAACTTGTAGCCGCGGCGGTATTCGAACTTGTCCACCGCCTTCATCAGGCCGATGTTGCCTTCCTGGATCAGGTCGAGGAACTGCAGGCCGCGGTTGGTGTACTTCTTGGCGATGGAGATCACCAGGCGCAGGTTGGCCTCGACCATCTCCTTCTTCGCCCGGCGGGCCTTGGCCTCGCCGATGGACATGCGGCGGTTGATGTCCTTGATGTCGGCGATCGCCAGCGCGCATTCCTGCTCCAGCTCGACCAGCTTCTGCTGGCAGCGCTGGATGTCTTCCTTGCGATTGCCGATGGCTTCGGCGTACTTGCTCTTGCCGTTGGCCAGCTCATCGGCCCAGCCGAGGTTGGTTTCGTTGTTGGGGAACTGGCGCAGGAAGTCGGCACGCGGCATGCGCGCATCGCGCACGCACAATTGCATGATGGCGCGTTCCTGGGCGCGAATCTGGTTCAGGGCGCTGCGCACGCGCTCGACCAGGGCGTCGTACTGCTTGGGTACGAGCTTGATCGGCATGAACAGCGTGGCCAGGGCTTCGAGCTCCTCGGTGGCCTGCTGGCTGGCGCGGCCGTGCTTCTTCAGCGCCTTGTTGGCCTTCTCCAGTTGCTCGGCGACGGCACCGAAGCGCACGCGGGCGACTTCCGGGTCCGGGCCGCCATCGCCTTCTTCCTCTTCGCTGTCGGAGTCGTCTTCGTCCTCGTCGTCCTTGTCGTCGTCCACCGGCTTGCTGGTGGTCTGCGGCGTCTGCGGCTCGACTTCCTGAGGCGCGGCGGCGCCGTCGTCGTCGGGATCGATGTAGCCGCTGAGGATATCGGACAGACGGCCGCCTTCGCTGGTGACGCGCTCGTAGTCGGCGAGGATGCTGTCGACGGTACCGGGGAAGTGGGCGATGGCGCTCATCACTTCGCGAATGCCTTCCTCGATGCGCTTGGCGATCTCGATCTCGCCTTCGCGGGTCAGCAGTTCGACGGTACCCATTTCGCGCATGTACATGCGCACGGGGTCGGTGGTGCGGCCGATGTCGGTCTCGACCGCGGCGAGGGCCGCTGCGGCCTCTTCGGCGGCGGCTTCGTCGGTATCGGCTTCGGCCAACAACAGGGCATCGGCATCCGGAGCGGTCTCGAATACGTTGATGCCCATGTCGTTGATCATGCGAATGATGTCTTCCACCTGTTCCGGATCGGAAATATCCTCCGGCAGGTGGTCGTTGACCTCTGCGTAAGTCAGGTAACCCTGCTCACGGCCACGCTGGATCAACTCTTTGAGGCGGGACTGCTGTTGCGCTTTTCCGGACATATAACCCTATCCACTGAAGGTTCTGGCGGGCTGAAAACAAGCTGAGCATTATAGCCGAGCTAGGACCTCACGCGCCAGTTGAGGTCGATGCAGCGGGTGTCGCGTTGCGACTCAGTAGGTTGCGCAGCTGGTCTTTTTCCTCTGCGCTGAGCTCACCCTGGCGCGCCTTGCGCAGCAGGCCTTCGAGGCTGCGTTCGCGTTGTCGGGCGGCAAGAGTGTTAATGGTGTCGAAAAACTGTTGTTCAAGGTTGTCGGCCGAAATCAGCCATTCCTTCTCGGCCAGGGCGCATAGCAGGCGCCCCTGGTCGGTGCCGTGCCAGCGAGCGATCAGTTGCAGGCTGCGCAGCTTGGGGTTTTTCTGCAGGGCGCCGAGCAGGGCGACCAGCAGTTGGGCGTAGGTGTCGTCCTCTGCGGCGAAATGACTCACATCCTCGACCTTCTGCGCCAGTTCGGGGTGGTGCAGGAGCGTGCGCAGGGTGGACAGTGCCGGTGGCTCGACCGTGGCGGGCGTGCGTGGCGCCCTTGGCTTGAAGTCTGGACGCTGTCCGGATTTTTTCCAGTCCTTCTTCCATTCCTTCTTGCCGCCGCGCGGCTGCTGGAGCGGCTCCTGCGGCTCGAAATAGGCGGCTTCGTCGTACGCCGGGCTGGCATCGTAGTAGATGCTGTCGTCGTAGTGGGGGGCGCTGCCGGCGGATGGCGGAGCCGGTGCGGCCGTCATCTGTTGCAGTGCCTCGCCATTGAGCCCGGTCAGCTCGGTCAGGCGCTGGCGCATCAGTGCGCGCAGGTTGGTGCCGGGGATCTTCTCGATGAGCGGTGCCGCCAGCGTAGCCAGGTGGGCCTTGCCTTCCAGCGAGCGCGGATCGGCCTCTTCGCTCAGTTGCTGGAAGAAATAGTCGGCCAGCGGTTGCGACTGCTGCTGGATGCGCGCGCGGAATGCATCGGTGCCCTCGGCGCGGACCAGGGTGTCCGGGTCTTCGCCGTCGGGCAGGAACAGGAAGCGTGCGCGGCGGCCGTCCTGCAGGTTGGGCAGGGTGGCTTCCAGGGCGCGCCAGGCGGCCTTGCGCCCGGCGGCATCGCCGTCGAAGCAGAACAGCACGCTGGGCACGATGCGGAACAGGCGCTTGAGGTGCTCCTCGCTGGTGGCGGTACCGAGCGTGGCGACGGCATTGCGCAGGCCCTGCTGGGCCAGGGCGATGACGTCCATGTAGCCCTCGACCACCATGATCTCGTCCAGATCGCGGTTGGCCTGGCGCGCTTCGTAGAGCCCGTAGAGCTCCTGGCCCTTGTGGAATACCGGGGTTTCCGGCGAGTTCAGGTACTTGGGCTTGTCGTCGCCCAGCACCCGGCCGCCGAAGGCGATCACGCGGCCACGGCTGTCGCGGATCGGGAACATCACGCGGTCGCGGAAGCGGTCGTAGCGCTTGCCGGTCTCGGCGTTCTCGATCAGCAGGCCGGCGTCGATCAGCGCCTTGTGCTGCAGCGGGTCGCCGCCCAGGTGCTTCATCAGGTTGTCCCAGCCGGGCGGGGCGAAGCCCAGGCCGAAGTCGCGGGCGATCACCCCGGACAGGCCGCGGCCCTTGAGGTATTCCACCGCTGCCTTGCGGGTCGGGTGGCTCTTCAGCGCCTGGCGGTAGTAGTCGGCGGCAGCGGCCAGTAGCGGGTAGAGGGGCGAGTCGACCGGCTGGCGCGGCTTGTGCCGGCGCCCGCTGTCCTCGTGCGGCACCTCCATGCCGGCGCGCTTGGCCAGTTCCTCGACCGCCTGGGGGAAGTCCAGGTTGTCGTGGTCCATGACGAAGCCGAGCGCATTGCCGCCGGCGCCACAGCCGAAGCAGTAGTAGAACTGCTTGTCCGGGCTGACGCTGAAGGAGGGGGTCTTCTCCTTGTGGAAGGGGCAGAGCGCGCTGTAGTTCTTGCCGGTCTTCTTCAGCTGGATGCGCGAGCCGACCACTTCGACGATGTCGGAGCGGTTGAGCAGGTCATCGATGAACGATTGCGGGATCAGTCCGGCCATAGGGGTATCAGGATACGCTCGCAGTGATCAGGCCGGAAACGAAAAAACTCCGGCCATTCGCCGGTTGGCGAAGCGGAGTCTGGTGCAATGCAAAGCCCGGCCTGAGCCGGGCTTGATGCGGTGTCAGCCGTACCGGATCAGTACAGGCGGACGCTGCGGCGCTGCTCGCGCTGCACTTTCTTGGCGTGACGCTTGACGGCGGCAGCGGCTTTGCGCTTGCGCTCGGCGGTCGGCTTCTCGTAGAACTCGCGCGAACGGACTTCGGCCAGAACGCCGGCTTTTTCGCAGGAGCGCTTGAAGCGACGCAGTGCTACGTCGAAGGGTTCATTCTCTTTAACTTTGACAGCGGGCATCCAGGACTTACCTTCACTTGATTACCGGTGGCAACGCGCTTCGGCAAATGACTCGCAAGCACGCTGGTTTTAAGGGTTGCGGATGTTACCCGCTCCAACCATGGAATGCAAAGCCCCTTATCGAAAAGCGCTGGTCGGTCGGATGGCCCGCCGATTAATATGCACGGCTTCTTTCGCCTGAAGGTTTGGAACCCATGCTGGTGCTGGGGCTGGAAACATCCTGCGACGAGACCGGCGTCGCGCTTTATGACAGCGAGCAGGGGCTGTTGGCCGATGCGCTGTTCAGCCAGATCGATCTGCATCGCGTCTACGGCGGCGTGGTGCCCGAGCTGGCTTCCCGGGATCATGTCAAGCGCATGCTGCCGTTGATTCGCCAGGTGCTCGGCGAGGCTGGGCGCGAGGCCGCGCAGATCGACGCCGTGGCCTACACCGCCGGCCCCGGGCTGGTCGGCGCGCTGCTGGTCGGCGCGTCCTGTGCTCAGGCGCTGGCGCTGGCCTGGGGCGTGCCGGCGGTGGGCGTGCATCATATGGAAGGCCATCTGCTGGCGCCGATGCTTGAGGAACAGCCGCCGGCGTTTCCCTTCGTCGCGCTGCTGGTGTCCGGCGGGCATACGCAACTGGTGCGGGTCGACGGCATCGGTCGCTACGAACTGCTTGGCGAGTCGGTGGACGACGCCGCTGGCGAGGCGTTCGACAAGACCGCCAAGCTGATGGGATTGCGTTACCCCGGCGGGCCGGAGATCGCCCGCCTGGCCGATCAGGGCACGCCTGGGCGCTTCGTCTTCCCGCGGCCGATGACCGATCGCCCCGGGCTGGATTTCAGCTTCAGCGGGCTCAAGACCTTCACCCTCAATACCTGGCAGCAATGCCGCGCCGCGGGCGACGAATCCGAACAGACCCGTTGCGACATCGCCCTGGCCTTCCAGCAGGCGGTGGTCGAGACGCTGACCATCAAGTGCCGCCGTGCCTTGAAGCAGACCGGGCTGAAATCGCTGGTCATCGCCGGCGGGGTCAGTGCCAACCAGGCGCTGCGCCAGTCGCTGGAGAAGATGCTCGGCGAGCTGAAGGGGCGGGTGTTCTATGCGCGGCCGCGCTTCTGTACCGACAACGGTGCGATGATCGCCTACGCTGGCTGCCAGCGCCTGCTCGCCGGTCAACAGGACGGCCCGTCGATTTCGGTGCAACCACGCTGGTCGATGGAGACGCTTGCGGCAGTATGACCCCTTGCCCCGGCCTGCGGCTTGCCGCTCAGAAGTGCCTTTCCCGCCCTGCGAACAGGTCGCGCAGATTGCTGCGGTGGCGCCAGACGATCAGCACGGCCAGCACGCTCATCGGCAGCAGGGCCGCCGGTTGTTGCCAGGCCAGCAGCGGCAGGCAGAGGGGCAGGGCGATGAGCGCGGCGAGCGAACTGGTGCGGCTCAAGCGAAACACCAGCAGCCAGGCGACGATGGCCAGCAGTGCGGCCGGAGGGTAGAGGGCGAGCAGGGCGCCGGCGGCAGTGGCGACACCCTTGCCGCCACGAAAACGGAAGTACAGGGGGTAGAGATGGCCGCACACCGCCGCCAGGCCGATCCAGGCCTGTTGCTGGACGGTCAGGCCCAGCCAGGCGGCCAGCAGCACGGGCAGCAGGCCCTTGCACAGGTCGCCGAACAGTGTCCAGATCGCCAGGCGCTTGCCGGCCAGGCGCAGCATGTTGGTGGCGCCGGGGTTGCCGGAACCGCCAACGCGCGGGTCCGGCATTCCGGCCCGGCGGCTGAGCAGAATGGCGAATGACAGCGAACCGATAAGGTAGGCGAGCAGTGTCAGCAGCCAGAACATGGAATCCATCCGGGGCAGGGAGCTCCTGAGTCTAACGGCGCGCCTCGAGCTTGTCGTGCCGTAGGAGAAAGTTGCGTGGATACAGTCTTCATCGAAGGTCTGGAAGTGGATACGGTGATCGGCGCCTATGACTGGGAGCGGGGCATTCGTCAGTGCCTGCAGCTGGACCTGGCGCTGGGCTGGGATATTCGCCCGGCCGCCGAGCATGACGAGCTGGGCAAGGCGCTGGATTATGCCGAGGTCGCCGCGGCGATCGAGCGCTTCGCCGGCGAGGCCCGCTTCGAGCTGGTGGAGACCTTCGCCGAACGCCTGGCGGCAACGCTGATGAGCGAGTTCGGCATCGTCTGGTTGCGCCTGCGGGTGACCAAGCCCGGGGTCAATCCGCGCGCACGCGCGCTGGGCGTGGAGATCGAACGCGGATGTCGCTGACCCCCGTGCTGCTCGGCCTGGGCAGCAATGCCCAGCGCGAAAGCCACCTGCATGCCGGCCTCGACGCCTTGGCCGAGCTGCTGCAGGACATGCGTTGCTCGCCGGTCTTCGAAAGCCTGGCGGTGGGCTACAAGGGCGACAATTTCTACAACCTGGTGGTGGCCGGCAACACCGAGTTGCCGCTGACCGAGCTGGACCGCCGGCTGAAATTCATCGAGGCGGACAATGGTCGCTATGCGCCGGAGCGCAAGGGGCTGCCGCTGGACATCGACGTGCTGCTCTACGATGACCTGGTCGGCAACTTCCATGGCTTGCTGTTGCCGCGCGCGGAAATCCTGAAGAACGCCTTCGTGCTCTGGCCGCTTGCCCTGCTGGCGCCCAGCACCCGCCATCCCGCGCTCGATGAGCGCTTCGCCGAGCTGTGGGCACGCTCGTCCATCGATCAGCAGCTCTGGCCGGTGCCGTTCCAGTGGCGTGGCATCGAGCTGACCCCGCCGGAGCTGCTGCGCGAGCATCCGCCGCTGCAGGGCTGAGCGCCTGCTCAGGCGCTCTGCTGCCGGTAGTCCTCAAGCCGTTCGAGACGCTCGCGCTTGAGCGCCTCGCCCAACTCGGCGCCCTGGTAGCCCTGTTCCAGCAACGGCTTGACCGCCACCGAACGGGCCGTTGTGGCCGCGCCGCGCAGGTAGTCGGCCTGGGGAAAGCCGCGCCGCTCGAAATCCGGGTGCGCGCGGGCGTCCATCTCGCAGGCGGCGAGAAACTGCTCGAAGCGCTCGGGGCGGCGGTAGATGTCGAAATGCTGCAGCAGGTCGAAGAGCGCTTCGGCCGGCAGGTCGCCGGCATGGGCGGCATGATCCTGGTATTGCCCGACCAGCAGGGCCAGCTCCTGGCAGTCACGCGGCGTCTTGCAGCGCCGGTTCACGGCATCGATCAGGCGCACGTCGTTCGCCTCATGGCTGGGCTCCTGGGGCGTCGCGGCGCAGCCCTGCAGCAGGCAGGCCCAGCGTACGGGCAGCGGTTGCCCGTGTGTCGCGCACTGGCGCAGCACGCCGAACAGGTGTGCGCCGCGGTCGTGTTCGATCACGGCCTCCACTTCCGGCCACAGCTCGGCCAGGGCGCCGCAATCGTGCAGCACCTGGACGAACACGTCCGGGCGCGGCTCCATCAGTGCACGGGAGATTTCCTTCCAGCTGCGCTCCGGCGTCAACGCCGACAGCTCGCCGGAGCGGGCCAGCTGGCGCATCAGCGCGCGGGTTTCCTCGGCGACGCTGAAGCCGAGCCCGGCATAGCGCGCGGCGAAGCGGGCGACGCGCAGCACGCGCAACGGGTCCTCGGCGAAGGCGGGGGAGACATGCCGCAGCAGGCGCGCCTGGAGGTCGCGCTGGCCGCCGTAAGGGTCGACAAGGTGCCCGGCTTCGTCCTCGGCCATGGCGTTGATGGTGAGATCGCGACGGATCAGGTCGTCCTCGAGGGTGACGTCGGGGCTGGCGTAGAAGGTGAAGCCGCCGTAGCCGCGGCCGCTCTTGCGTTCGGTGCGTGCCAGCGCGTATTCCTCGCCGGTCTGCGGATGCAGGAATACCGGGAAATCGGCACCGACCGGGCGGAAGCCCCTGGCCTGCATCTCCTCGGCGCTGGCGCCGACCACCACCCAGTCCACCTCGCTCACCGCGCGGCCCAACAGGCGATCGCGCACTGCGCCGCCGACTTTGTAGATCTGCATTGTTCACCTCCGTTGGCGCGGAGGATAAAGGATAAGCGCGCCCGGGCCATCCCTTGCCGCGAGTGGCGCCGGGCGCGCTCCTCAGGCGAAGTTCATGCCCGGGAAGCGGCTTTCGGTTTCCGCCTCGCCGTTGCTGCGCGGCGGCATGTGGTGGCTGTCGACCAGTTTGTCGTCCTGCATCGACTGCAAATGCACATCGAAGCCCCACAGCCGGTGCAGGTGCTTGAGCACTTCGTCGGTGGAGCTGCCCAGCGGTTTGCGGTCGTGTTGCTGGTGACGCAGGGTCAGCGAGCGGTCGCCGCGGCGATCGACGTTCCACACCTGCACGTTGGGTTCGCGGTTGCCGAGGTTGTATTGCGCGGCCAGCAACTCGCGGATGGTGTGGTAGCCGCCTTCGTCGTGGATCGCCGGCACCAGCAGTTCGTCCTTGCGGTCGTCGTCGAGGATGCTGAACAGCTTGAGGTCGCGGATCACCTTGGGCGAGAGGAATTGCAGGATGAAGCTCTCGTCCTTGAAGTTGGCCATGGCGAACTTGACCGTGGTCAGCCAGTCGCTGCCGGCGATGTCCGGGAACCAGCGCTTGTCCTCCTCGGTGGGGTGTTCGCAGATGCGGCGGATGTCCTGGTACATGGCGAAGCCTAGGGTGTAGGGGTTGATGCCGCTGTAGTAGGGGCTGTCGAAGCCCGGCTGGTAGATCACGCTGGTGTGCGACTGGAGGAATTCCATCATGAAGCCGTCGGTCACCAACCCTTCGTCGTAGAGGTCGTTGAGCAATGTGTAGTGCCAGAAGGTCGCCCAGCCTTCGTTCATGACCTGGGTCTGGCGCTGCGGGTAGAAGTACTGCGCGATCTTGCGCACGATGCGCACCACTTCGCGCTGCCAGGGTTCCAACAGCGGTGCGTGCTTCTCGATGAAGTAGAGGATGTTCTCCTGCGGCTCGGCCGGGAAGCGCTGGTCGCGTTCGCGCTCGTCGCCCTTGTCGCCGGCCTTGGGAATGGTCCGCCAGAGATCGTTGATCTGCTTTTGCAGGTGCTCCTCGCGATCCTTCTGCCGCCGCCGTTCTTCTTCCGCGGAAATGGGGTAGGGCCGCTTGTAGCGGTCGACGCCATAGTTCATCAGCGCATGGCAGGAATCGAGCAGGTCTTCCACCGCTTCGATGCCGTGGCGCTCCTCGCACTGGGTGATGTACTGCTTGGCGAACACCAGGTAGTCGATGATCGAGCTGGCGTCGGTCCAGGTGCGGAACAGGTAGTTGCCCTTGAAGAAGCTGTTGTGGCCGTAGCTGGCGTGGGCGATCACCAGCGCCTGCATGGTCATGGTGTTCTCTTCCATGAGGTAGGCGATGCACGGGTCGGAATTGATCACGATCTCGTAGGCCAGGCCCATCTGGCCGCGCTTGTAGTGCTTCTCGGTGTGCAGGAACTGCTTGCCATAGGACCAGTGGTGGTAGCCCAGCGGCATGCCCACCGAGGCGTAGGCATCCATCATCTGTTCGGCGGTGATCACCTCGATCTGGTTGGGGTAGGTGTCCAGCGCGTAGCGTTCGGCGATCCGGCCGATTTCGCGGTCGTAGGCGCGGATCAGGTCGAAGGTCCATTCCGAGCCGGTGGAAATGGGCTGTCGTTTCATGCGCACCTCAACTGGTCATCCGCCGCTGGAAGAGTTCGCGGAACACCGGGTAGATGTCCGCCGCGCTCACCAGTTGCTGTTGGGCGAACGCCTCGGCGAAGGTTTCGGCCACCTGGTTGTACTCGTACCAGAGCGCCTGGTGCTCGCGTGGGGTGATTTCGACGTAGGTGAAATACTGCACGAAGGGCATGATCTGGTTGATCAGGATGTCGCGGCACAGCGGCGAATCGTCGTTCCAGTTGTCGCCGTCGGAGGCCTGCGCGGCGTAGATGTTCCACTCGTTGGCCGGATAACGCTCGGCCATGATCTCCTGCATCATCTTCAGCGCGCTGGAGACGATGGTGCCGCCGGTTTCCCGCGAGTAGAAGAATTCCTCCTCGTCGACTTCCTTGGCGCTGGTGTGGTGGCGGATGAACACCACGTCGATCTTGTCGTAGTTCCGCTTGAGGAACAGATAGAGCAGGATGAAGAAGCGCTTGGCGATGTCCTTGGTCGCCTGGGTCATCGAGCCGGAGACGTCCATCAGGCAGAACATCACCGCCTTGGAGCTGGGGTTGGGCTGCTTGACCAGCAGGTTGTACTTGAGGTCGAAGGTGTCGAGGAACGGCACGCGGTTGATGCGCGCCTTGAGCCGTTCGATTTCCTCCTCCGCCGCCTTGATGTCGCCGAAGTTGTGCGGCTCCTCCAGGCGCAACCGTTCCAGTTCTAGCTTCAATTCGCGCAGCCGCGAACGGCTGCTGCCGGACAGCGCGATGCGTCGGGCATGCGCCGAGCGCAGGGTGCGCACGATGTTGATCCGCGACGGGTTGCCTTCGTTGGCGATGCCGGCGCGCACCGTCTTGAAGGTATCGGCGCCGGTGAGGTGGCGCTTGACCAGGTTGGGCAGTTCCAGGTCCTCGAACATGAAGTCGAGAAATTCCTCCTGGGTGATCTGGAACACGAAGTCGTCCATGCCTTCGCCGCTGTTGCTGGCCTGGCCGGCGCCCTGGCCGCCGCCGCCACCCTGCGGCCGCGGGATGCGCTCGCCGGCGATGAATTCCTTGTTGCCGGGGTGGACGATGGTCTGGCGTCCGCCGCGGCCGTGGTGCAGCACCGGCTCGTCGATGTCGCGGCCGGGGATGCTGATCTGTTCGCCATGTTCCATATCGGTGATGGAACGACGGCCAACGGCTTCCTCCACCGCTTTCTTGATGTGCCCACGGTAGCGCTGCAGGAAGCGCTGGCGGTTCACCGTGCTTTTGTTCTTGCCATTCAGGCGACGGTCGATCACGTAGCTCATAGGCCCTCCGGGCTAGGCTGAAAAGCATAGACCCGAAGCCGGAAGCGGAGCGTTCCGTTCCCGGCTTCAGGCTTCCAGCCGCTTACTGCGATTTACGCACCCGCAGATACCACTCGGAGAGCAGGCGAACCTGCTTCTCGGTATAGCCGCGCTCTACCATGCGCACGACAAAATCGTTGTGCTTCTTCTGGTCTTCCTTGCTGGCCTTGGCGTTGAAGCTGATGACCGGCAGCAGGTCCTCGGTGTTGGAGAACATCTTCTTCTCGATGACCACGCGCAGCTTCTCGTAGGACAGCCACGACGGGTTCTTGCCGTTGTTGTTGGCGCGGGCGCGCAGCACGAAGTTGACGATCTCGTTGCGGAAATCCTTCGGGTTGCTGATGCCGGCCGGCTTCTCGATCTTCTCCAGCTCCTCGTTGAGCGCCACGCGGTTGAGGATCTCGCCGGTTTCCGGGTCGCGGTATTCCTGGTCCTGGATCCAGAAGTCGGCGTACAGCACGTAGCGGTCGAAGATGTTCTGCCCGTACTCGCTGTAGGACTCGAGGTAGGCGGTCTGGATTTCCTTGCCGATGAACTCGACGTAGCGCGGCGCCAGGTATTCCTTGATGAAGCGCAGGTAGCGCTCGCGCACCTCGGCGGGGAACTGTTCCTGCTCGATCTGCTGCTCCAGCACGTAGAGCAGGTGCACCGGGTTGGCGGCGATCTCGTGGGGGTCGAAGTTGAAGACCTTGGAGAGGATCTTGAAGGCGAAGCGGGTGGAAAGCCCGTTCATGCCCTCGTCGACCCCGGCCGCGTCGCGGTATTCCTGGATCGACTTGGCCTTGGGGTCGGTGTCCTTCAGGTTCTCGCCGTCATAGACACGCATCTTCGAGTAGATGTTGGAGTTCTCCGGCTCCTTGAGCCGCGACAGTACCGAGAACTGGGCCAGCATCTTCAGCGTATCCGGTGCGCAATGCGCCTGGGACAACGAGCTGTTGGTCAACAGCTTGTCGTAGATCTTGATTTCGTCGCTGACCCGCAGGCAGTAGGGCACCTTGACGATGTAGATGCGGTCGATGAAGGCCTCGTTGTTCTTGTTGTTGCGGAAGCTGTGCCATTCCGATTCGTTGGAGTGGGCCAGCAGGATGCCGCTGTAGGGGATCGCGCCGAGGCCCTCGGTGCTGTTGTAGTTGCCCTCCTGGGTGGCGGTCAGCAGCGGGTGCAGCACCTTGATCGGCGCCTTGAACATCTCGACGAATTCCATCAGGCCCTGGTTGGCCCGGCACAGGGCGCCGGAGTAGCTGTAGGCGTCGGGATCGTTCTGCGGGAATTCCTCCAGCTTGCGGATATCCACCTTGCCCACCAGCGAGGAGATGTCCTGGTTGTTCTCGTCGCCCGGCTCGGTCTTGGCCACGGCGATCTGGTTGAGGATCGAGGGGTAGAGCTTGACCACGCGGAACTGGCTGATGTCGCCGCCGAATTCCTGCAGGCGCTTGGTCGCCCAGGGCGACATGATGCTGTTGAGGTAGCGCCGCGGGATGCCGTAGTCCTCTTCGAGGATCTGCGCGTCCTCGGCGGGGTTGAACAGGCCGAGCGGCGACTCGAAGACCGGCGAGCCCTTGATGGCGTAGAACGGCACGTGCTCCATCAATTGCTTGAGCTTTTCCGCCAGCGAGGACTTGCCGCCACCGACCGGGCCGAGCAGGTAGAGGATCTGTTTCTTCTCCTCCAGGCCCTGGGCGGCATGGCGGAAGTAGGACACGATCTGGTCGATGCATTCCTCCATGCCATGGAAGTCGGCGAAGGCCGGGTAACGGCGGATCACCTTGTTGGAGAAGATGCGCGACAGCCGCGGGTCGGTGGAGGTGTCCACCAGTTCGGGCTCGCCGATGGCCGTCAGCAGCCGCTCGGCGGCGCTGGCATAGGTTCCCGGGTCCTGCTTGCACAGATCGAGGTATTCCTGGAGCGAATACTCTTCCTGGCGGGTCGCTTCGAATCGTTGCTGGAAGTGGCTGAAAATGCTCATGACTTCACCTCGGTCGATGCACGAATGGCGTGTCATCAGGCATCCTGGAGCCCGGCCGAAGTGGCGGCCAGTGGAGTTCCCCCGAACACCTAATGGTCGAAACCCTGAATTCCGGTAGCCGTTTCCCGGCTTTCATTCATTGGATGGCCTGAACTCAAGGATAGTTCGGATTCGGCGTGGTCAAGAAGAGCGAATGCATTTAGGCCCTGCCGTTCGGCTGGCGGCAGGGCTCAGGCCGCGGCTGGCGCGGCACCGGCGGGAAATATTTTTTTACGCTTGCTCGTCGCGCTCGACATGCGCGGGGTAGGCGTGGCGCCAGAGCTCGAAACCGCCGTCGAGGCTGTAGACCTCGGAAAAACCCTGGTTGGCCAGGTAGGCTGCGGCGCTCTGGCTGGAATGGCCGTGGTAGCAGGTCACGATCAGCGGCTGGTCGAGGTCGGCGGCGGCGATGAAGTCCGGCAGCGAATGGTTGTCCAGGTGCACGGAACCGGCAATATGCCCGTTGGCATAGCTGTGCGGGTCGCGGATGTCGACGACCACCGCGCCGGCTTCGCGCATGGCCAGGGCCTGTTCGGGGGCGATGCGTTTGAAGTCGGTCATAGCGGTTTCCCGTGGTCGCAGTTGCAGCGATGCAGCTCGCCGCTGTCGAGGTTCATCAGCGTCATGGCATTGCCCCAGACGCAGCCGGTATCCAGGGCGAAGACGTTCGGCTCGTCGCAGCGGCCTTCGAGGGCGGCCCAGTGGCCGAAGATCAGCTTGACGTTGCGGGTCTTGCGGCCCGGATGGCTGAACCAGGGCGCGTAGCCGGACGGTGCGCTGTCGACGCCTTCCTTGGCTTCCAGGTCGAGGGTGCCGTCGGCCTTGCAGAAGCGCATGCGGGTGAAATAGTTGGTGATCAGGCGCAGGCGCGGCACGCCGTGCAGCTCCTTGCTCCACTTGGCCGGCTGGTTGCCGTACATGCCGTCGAGGAACGGCAGCAGCAGGGCGTCGTCCTGCAAGGCCTGTTCGACTTCGGCCGCGCGCCGGAGCGCCTTCTCCAGCGTCCATTGCGGCGGGATGCCCGCATGCACCAGCACGGTATGCCGCTCGGCGTCGTAGTGGATGAGCTTCTGGCGGCGCAGCCAGTCGATCAGGTCGTTGCGGTCGGGCGCGGCGAGAATCGGCTTGAGGGTATCGGATTTGCGCAGGCGCTCGATGTCATGCGCCACGGCCAGTAGATGCAGGTCGTGGTTGCCGAGCACGGTGATGGCGGCCCCTTCGAGGTCGCGGACGAAGCGCAGGGCCTCCAGCGATTGCGGGCCACGGTTGACCAGATCGCCGGCCAGCCACAGGCAGTCGCGCGACGGGCTGAAATCGACCCGCTGCAACAGGCATTTCAGGGGTTCCAGGCAACCCTGCAGGTCGCCGACGGCATAAGTGGTCAATGCAGTGCTCCGGGTACGGCCAGGCGGAACGGCGCGATGACGGCGTCGAAGCGGTGCCCATCCTCCGCCAGCATCTGATAGCTGCCCTGCATGCTGCCGACGCAGGTCGCAACAGGGTGCCGCTGGTATAGACATGGTGTTCGCCCGGGGCGATCAGCGGCTGTTCGCCGATGACCCCGGCGCCGCGCACTTCCTGCACCTGGCCATCGCCATCGGTGATGATCCAGTGCCGCGAAAGCAGCTGCGCCGCAATCTCGCCAGTGTTTTCGATGGTTACCGTGTAGGCAAAGGCGTAGCGGTTTTGTTCCGGCTCCGACTGTGCGGCCAGGTAGCGGGGCGTGACGCTGACATCGATGCGATAGCGTTGATCTTCGGACATTAGCCGGCTCGCTGGAGTGCAGCCCGGGACCGTGGCCCTAGCTGCGCTCGGTCAGTTGATCGGAAAGGCGGACGAAGGCCGCCAGGTCCAGCTGCTCGGGGCGCAGGCTGCCATCCACCTCGGCGGCCTCGATGGCCTGCGCGTCGAGCAACCCCTTGAGGGTATTGCGCAAGGTCTTGCGACGCTGGTTGAAGGCCTCGCGCACGACGCGTTCCAGCTGGCGGTGATCACGCGCCGGATGCGGCAGTGTCTCGTGGGGCACCAGCCGGACGATGGCCGAATCGACCTTGGGCGCCGGGTTGAAGGCGCCCGGACCGACGTTGAACAGATGCTCCACGCGGCAGTGGTACTGCACCATGATAGACAGCCGGCCCCAGTCGCCGCCGCCTGGCTGAGCGGCCAGGCGTTCGACCACTTCCTTCTGCAGCATGAAGTGCATGTCGCGGATCAGCCGCGCATGGTCGAGCAGGTGGAAGATCAGCGGCGTGGAGATGTTGTAGGGCAGGTTGCCGACGATGCGCAGGCTGGCCGGCTGGTCGCTGAGGCGAGCGAAGTCGAACTTCAGCGCATCGCCCTGGTGCAGGGCGAAATTGGCCCGCTCGGCGAATTTGCTTTGCAGGATCGGGATCAGATCCAGATCGAGTTCGACCACGTCCAGGTGCGCGCCGCTGTCGAGCAGCCCCTCGGTGAGTGCGCCCTGGCCAGGGCCGATCTCGACCAGACGCTCACCTTCCTTGGCATGAATCGCCCGCAGGATGCGGTGGATCACCCCGGCGTCGTGCAGGAAGTTCTGGCCGAAGCGCTTGCGCGCACGGTGTTGATAGTCGGACATGAAGGCAGCTCCAAGCTTCAAGCCGCAAGCGTCAAGCAAGAGCGTAAAGCGAAAAATGAAAGGTGCGAAGCTTACCAGCTGAGTCGCCGGGCCGGCACCCATTGCGAAACGGATGCCGGGGCGGACCGGCTTCCTAAGCGGCGCCTGACATCTGATAGGCCGTTTCCAGGGCGACCTGCAGGCTGCCGATGTCGACGCGGCCGGTCCCGGCCAGGTCCAGCGCGGTGCCGTGGTCCACCGAGGTGCGTACGATCGGCAGGCCGAGGGTGACATTGACCGCGGCGCCGAAGCCCTTGTACTTGAGCACCGGCAGGCCCTGGTCGTGGTACATCGCCAGAACGGCGTCGCAGCGTTCGAGATGCTTCGGCGTGAACAGCGTGTCGGCCGGCAGCGGGCCGATCAGATTCATCCCTTCGCCACGCAGTTGCTCGAGTGCCGGCTCGATGATCTCGATTTCTTCGCGCCCCAGGTGGCCGCCTTCGCCCGCGTGGGGATTCAGGCCGCAGACCAGGATGCGCGGCTGCGCGATGCCGAACTTGCCGACGAGATCGGCGTGCAGGATACGCGTGACCCGCTGCAGGCGCTCGGCGGTGATCGCGGCAGCGACGTCCTTGAGCGGCAGGTGGGTGGTGACCAGCGCCACGCGCAGGCCATGCGTGGCCAGCATCATCACCACCTGCTCGGTGTGGGTCAGCTCGGCGAGGAATTCGGTGTGCCCGGAGAAGGGAATGCCGGCTTCGTTGATCACGCCCTTGTGCACCGGGGCGGTGATCATGCCGGCGAAGCTGCCGTCCAGGCAGCCGCGCCCGGCGCGGGTCAACGTCTCCAGCACATAGCGGGCGTTGCGCGGGTCGAGCTGGCCTGCCGTCACCGGCGCGGCGAGCGGGGTGTCCCAGACGTACAGGCAGTTGGCCGGCGCCGGTTCGCTTGGCCAGTTCTGCGGCCCGGCATCGCGCAGTTCGATGGTCAGCCCCAGTTGCTCGGCACGCTGCGCCAGCAGGGCACGACTGGCAATGGCCACCAGGGCTTGCGGTTGTGCCTGGCGCGCCAGCAGCAGACAGAGATCCGGGCCGATGCCGGCCGGTTCGCCAGGGGTGAGAACGAAGGGGCGGGAAAGAGTCATCGGCGTGCTCTCGACATGGGGCGGTGGTTGCCCGCCGGAAATGAAAACGGGGTGGCGACCCTTCGGCCATCACCCCGCATCCTGGCGTGCAGCTTCGTAGGGTGGATCGCGCTTCATCGATCCACCGAGCGGAGTTGCGGTGGATGTAAAAAGCGACATCCACCCTACGCTTTTCTCCAGCTTAAAGCTTTATTTCCACATAGGCTTCGTCGCGGATCTGACGCAGCCAGGCCTGCAGTTCTTCGTCGTACTTGCGGTTGCGCAGCAGGGTCAGGGCCTGTTGCTCGCGGAACTCCTCGCTGGCATCGGTGGCGCGGCGACCGAGGACTTCGAGGATATGCCAGCCGTAGGGCGACTTGAATGCCTGGGACAGCTCGCCGCTGGCGGTATTGGCCATGACCTCGCGGAATTCGGGCACCAGCGAGGCGGGATCGATCCAGTTCAGGTCGCCGCCATTGAGGGCCGAGCCCGGGTCCTCGGAAAAGCTTTTCGCCAGCTGGGCGAAGTCTTCGCCGGCGCCGATGCGGTCGTGCAGGCGCTGCACCAGCAGGCGGGCTTCGTCGTCGCTGCGAATGGCGCTCGGCTTGATCAGGATATGGCGGACATGCACTTCGTCGCGCACCTGGGTTTCGCCGCCGCGCTTGTCCAGCAGCTTGAGCAGGATGAAGCCCGGTGGCGTGCGTACCGGCTGGGTCACTTCGCCGACAGTCAGTTCGCGGACCTGGCTGTCGAAAGGCGGTGGCAGCTGGGCAGCCTTGCGCCAGCCCATGTCGCCGCCCTCCAGGGCATTCTCGCTGGCCGAACGGGAGACCGCGAGGCGGGCGAAGTCGGCGCCCTGCTGCAGTTGCTGGTAGGTGTCCATGGCGGTGCGTTCGGCGGCCTGGATGGTCGCCGAGTCGGCGGCTTCCGGCACGGCGATGAGGATGTTGGCCAGGTGGTATTCCTCGGACAGCTGCAGCTTGCCGAGGTCGGAGGCGAGGAAGTTCTGCACCTCCTGGTTGGAGACCTGGACGCGTTCGGCGATCCGGCGCTGGCGCACGCGGCTGATGATCATCTCGCGGCGGATCTGCTCGCGGGCGGTTTCCAGGCTCAGGCCGTCGCGGGTCAGGGCGTCGCGAAACTGCTCCGGGGTCATGTTGTTGCGCTGGGCGATGGTGCCCATGGCCTGGTTGAGCTCTTCGTCGGAAATGCGAATGCCGGAGCGCTCACCGATCTGCAACTGCAGGTTCTCGGTGATCAGGCGCTCCAGCACCTGCTGCTGCAGCACGTCCATCGGCGGTGCGTCGGCGCCGCGCTTGTCGATGGTCTGCTGCACTTCGCGTATCCGCTGTTCCAGCTGGCTCTGCATGATGACGTCGTTGTCGACGATGGCCACCACGCGGTCCAGCGGCTGGACCTGGGCAAGGGCCGCGGGCGCGAGGGCCGCACCGCCCAGCAGCAGGGCGCCGAGCGCGAGCGGGCGGAGTACTTCAGAAAGCTTGATCTTCACGTTCACGGTAACCTTGGATGCCTTCGTCGAGGAAAGTTTCGGTCGCATTGCCGACTACGCCGCCGAGTCCCTTGAGGACGATCTGCAGGAAGATGCCGCGATCCGGCTCATCATTGCGGTCGGGGTTGAGACTGGTCTCGTCGTAGTCGATCCAGTAGCGGTTGATCAGGCGCAGTTTCCAGCAGCAGCTGTCGTACTCGAAACCGCCGAAGGCTTCCAGGGTACGGCTGCGGCTGTAGTCATGCTGCCAGCGGGCGATGACGCTCCATTGCGGGACGATCGGCCAGATGACGGAGAAGTCGTGCTGGTTGATCTTGTAGTAGTCCTTGATGCAGTTGGCCGGGTCGGTTTCGCAGTTGCCGTAGTCCCCGCCGTAGGTCCACTCGCCGGTCGCCTGGTCGAACCGCATGGTGTCGTTGCGGTAGCGATAGCCGACGTTGACGATCTTGCCCGGGTTGTCGGCCGGCTGGTAGTGCCACATGGCGCTGCCGGAGCGGGTGCTGTGGCTGTCCGGGTCCCAGTTGAAGGTCGAGGTGAAGCGCCAGTCGCGGTTGTAGCGGTACATGTACTCCAGCGCATAGGGCGAAACCGACGAGGTTGCGCTGGAGCGGGTGCGGTAGTCGATGCCGCGCAGCTGCACCTTCCGATCTTCGAAGTAAAACGCCTGGCCGATGCTGAAGCGCTGGCGCTCGAAACCGTTGGCCTCGACCCAGCGGTTGGTCACGCCGAGGGAGATCTGGTTGGCGTCGCCGATGCGGTCCTTGCCGGAGAAGCGGTTTTCGCGCCACAGCGAGGAGTAGCTGAAGCTGCTTTCGCCGGTGTCGAAGACCGGGATGTCGTCCTGGTCCTCCTCCGGCACATAGAGATAGAACAGGCGCGGCTCGAGGGTCTGGCGATAGTCCTTGCCGAACCATTGGGTGTCGCGGTCGAAGTACAGGCCGCTGTCGACACTCAGGATCGGCACGCTGCGGTCGGGTGTGTCGTTAAAGTTCGCTCCAACGCCGCCAACACCAAACTTACCCTTGTTGTCGAGCGTCACGTCGTACTTGGTATATGCGTATTTCAGCGAAGGCTTGATGAAGCCCCACGACCAGTTCAGGGGTAAGCTAACTCCGGGCTCTAAGTGAAGGCGTTCGCCTTCCGCGCGGTTAAGACCTCTTAGGTTCTCGTCGTACCAAGTTTCTTCGCCCCCATCCTCATTGATGAAGTTGCCGCTGCGCAGGCTGCGCTGGAAGCTGACGAACTCGGTCTTGTAAGCGAAGTTCAGGCCGCCCGGCTGGAAAGGCAGGCGCCCGTCCAGGGTCAGCTGGGGCAGGCGCTCGTAAGGCGTGATGTCGGCCACTGTGGCGCGCTCGTAGGCATGCATGTTCAGGCGCGCGGTGTAGGTGTTGCCGCGGTACGTGAGCGTGCCGCGCTGATCGAGATGATCGGGCTGGTTGATGTTGAGGTTGGTATCCAGATCCTGGAAGTAGTAGGGATCGCTGATATCGGTGTAGTCCACCTCGGCGAGCCAGCGCGAATCCAGACCGGTACGGTTCTGCCAGCTGTACATCCAGCGCTGGTCCTCGTACTCGGACTGCAGTTTGCGGTCGTCGTTGCTGTCGTCCAGGTAGGCCGCGCCGAACTGGCCTTCGCTGCTGCGCGTGAGGTAGCGGAACTGGCCTTCCATCAGCAGCCCGCGGTCGGTCATCAGGTGCGGGTACAGGATGGCGTCGAAGTTCGGTGCCAGGTTGAAGTAGTAGGGCGTCTGCAGCGAGACGCCGTTGTCGCTCGACGAGCCGATGCTCGGCGCGAGAAAGCCCGACTGGCGCCGGTCGTCGATGGGGAAGTGGATATAGGGCGTGTAGAACACCGGAATATCCTTGACCCGCAGCGTGACGTTGGTGGCCGAACCGAAGCCGGTGGCGGGGTTCAGCGTGACGTTGTTGCCCTTCAGGTGCCAGCTGTTCTCGCCCGGCTCGCAGCTGGTGTAGGTACCGTCCTTGAGGCGGATGATCGCGGTCTCTTCGCGCTTGGCATATTGCGCGCTGCCGCGAACCTTGCCGGAGTGCACCACGTACTCGACGTTCTCGACCTTGGCCTCGCCACTGTCGAGGAAGATTTCCGCGCGGTCGCCGACCATCAGTGCGTTGCGATCGCGAAAGCGCACGTTGCCGCTCAGCTCGCCGCGATTCTCCAGCTGGTACAGATTGCCTTCGTCGGCCTCGGCCTGGATGCTGCCCTGGCGCAGGACCACGTCGCCAGCAGGGTGGCGATTTCCTGTTCCTGCTCGTAGCGCGTGGCCTTGGCCGAGACATAGGTCGGCGCTTCGCTCATCGGGGTATCGTCGAATTTGCCGGGACGATCCGGCTCGACGTAGGTGCCGGCGCAGTAGGGGCCGGTTTCGGCGAGCTGGGCGGGCGTCAGCTGGTCGCGCGGGACCCAATCGAGATGGCTGTAATCGGCGCTGCGCGAGGCCAGGGCGCGGCCCTTGCTCTCGGTAACCAGGCGGGTGGTGGCGGTCGGCGCATCGGCCTTGGCGGTCGCGGGCGTGGCTGCGCTTGGCGTGCTGACGGCGCTGCCGCTGTGTACCGGGCGCGGCGGCAGGTCGGGCCTGGCGGCATTGGATGCGCAGTTCCAGCTGCCCGACGCGTCGGGCTGGCAGGCGAACTGTTCGGCCGCAACGACAAAAGGCACGGCTACCGGTTGCAATGCAAGCAGACCGCCAGTAACCAGTAGGGGGAATTTTCTACGAAACGCGGGGTATTTGACTGCCATCTTGTTCTTTGGTCCGTGCTTGCGGCGAGCCATCGTCCGGCTGGGCCGCACGCCTCTCGATGGGCTGAGAAAGATGCAGGATAATAAAGCATGACCCGCCTATCGGCTAGCGCCGTGGAGACCCTGGATGCCGCATCAAGATCAACGCCTGCTGGACGTCAGCGCCTGGCTGGAACAACTACTGCCCGAGATTTTCGCCCGTTGCGGCTGGGGTGAAGTGCCGGCTGCGCAACTGACCGCTGCCAGCAGCGATGCCAGTTTTCGTCGTTACTTCCGCTGGCAAGGCGGTGCACGCAGCCTGATCGTCATGGATGCGCCGCTGCCGCAGGAAGACTGCCGGCCCTTCGTCAAGGTCGCGCAGATGCTGCTGCCGCCGGGGTGCATGTGCCGCAGGTGCTGGCCGCCGATCTGGAGCGCGGCTTCCTGCTGCTGACCGATCTGGGCCGGCAGACCTACCTCGAGGTGATCGACCGGGACAATGCCGAGCGGCTGTTCGGCGATGCCATCGAGGCGCTGCTGAAGTTCCAGACGCAGCCGCTTACCCAGGCCATGCCCGTCTATGACGAGGCGCTGCTGCGCCGCGAGCTGCAGCTGTTTCCCGAGTGGTACGTGCAGCGCCATCTCGGCTGCGAGTTCAGCGAGGCGCAGCAGGCGGCCTGGGAGCGTGTCTGCCGGTTGCTGATCGATTCGGCGCTGGCGCAGCCGCAGGTGCTGGTGCATCGCGACTACATGCCGCGCAACCTGATGCTCAGCGAGCCCAATCCCGGCGTGCTGGATTTCCAGGATGCGGTGCTCGGGCCGGTCAGCTACGACATCACCTCGCTGTTCAAGGATGCCTTCCTCTCCTGGCCGGAAGAGCAGGTGCGGGGCTGGCTGGAGGGCTACTGGCACAAGGCGCGAGCCGCTGGCGTACCGTTGCCGGAATCGCTCGAGGAGTTCCTGCGGGCCAGCGACCTGATGGGCCTGCAGCGGCACCTGAAGGTGATCGGCATCTTCGCGCGGATCTGCCATCGCGACGGCAAGCCGCGCTATCTGGCCGATGTGCCGCGCTTCTTCGCCTATATCCGCGCGGTGCTGGCGCGGCGTCCGGAGCTGGTCGAGCTGCAGCATCTGCTGGATGAACTGCCGCGGGAGCCGCGCCCATGAAGGCCATGATCCTCGCCGCGGGCCGGGGCGAGCGGTTGCGGCCGTTGACCCTGCATACGCCCAAGCCGCTGGTGCGCGCCGGCGGCGTGCCGCTGATCGAGTATCACGTCCGAGCCTGGCCGCGGCGGGGTTCGAGGAGCTGGTGATCAATCATGCCTGGCTCGGGCAGCAGATCGAGGACTACCTCGGCGACGGCGGGCGCTTCGGCGTACGCATTCGCTATTCGGCCGAGGGCGAGCCGCTGGAAACCGGCGGCGGTATCCAGCAGGCGCTGGGGCTGCTCGGCGGCGAGCCTTTCCTGGTGGTGAACGGCGACATCTGGACCGACTACGACTTCGCGCGGCTATGCCGCCCGCTGGCGGGGTTGGCGCACCTGGTGCTGGTCGACAACCCCCAGCACAACCCGGAGGGGGATTTCCATCTCGTCGGCGGCGCCGTCACGCAGATCGACGGGGGCGGGGAGGGCCTGACCTATAGCGGCATGGCGGTGCTGCATCCCGAGCTTTTCCTCGGTTGCCCGGCCGGCGCGTTCAAGCTGGCGCCGCTGTTGCGTAGCGCGATGGTGGCGGGGCGGGTGAGTGGCGAGCACTACGCGGGAACCTGGGTGGATGTCGGTACCCACGAGCGCCTGGCCGAGGTCGAGCGGATTCTGGAGGCGCGACGCTGAATGTTCTGGCCCATCACGCTGTTGGGTGTCCTGATCGGCTGGCTCCTGGCGAGCATTCCCGGCGCCTTGCTCGGCGGATTGCTGGGGCAGGTGCTGGATCGCCGGTTGGGACTCGATTCCTGGGCCAGCCTGCGCGAACGCCTGGCGGGCAAGCCTGCGCTGCAGGGCAGCGAGTTGTTGTTCTTCCTGCTGGGGCGACTGGCCAAGAGCGGTGGCCGGGTCAGCCCGGTGCACATCCAGGCGGCGCGGGCCGAGATGCAGCGGCAGGGCTTCGACGGGCCGGCGCAACGCGCGGCCATCGAGGCGTTCAACCGCGGCAAGGCCAGTGGCGACGGGCTGCGTGCACCGCTGCAGCGGCTGCGCGGGCGCCGGGAGGAAAGTCGGCGCATCCTCCAGGCCTGCTGGAGCATGGCACGTGCCGAAGGACGCATGGGCTCGCGCGAGCATGAGCTGGTGCTGCTCTGGGGCAAGTGGATGGGCTGGGAAGCGGCAGAGGTAGCCGCGCTCGACCTGGGCGCGACTCGCCGGCAGGAGGCGCCAGCCGGCCGGGGCGGCGCCTACGAGCAGGCGCTGCAACTGCTGGGCGTTCGCCGGGACACCGACCCGCAACTGATCAAGCGCGCCTACCGGCGCCTGCTGAGCAAGCACCATCCGGATAAGCAGGCGGGCGCGGGAGCGAGCGCGGCCCAGGTCCGCGAGGCCACCGAGCGCACCCGCGAACTGCACAGCGCCTATGCGTTGATTCGCGAGCGCAGAGGCTTTCGCTGAGCGATTGCTCAGGGATGTCTCGTCAGCCAGCCGCGGATGCGCCGGTAGAGCTGTTCCTGTTCGCTGGCGCGGTCAGCCGGCAACACTTGCAGGGCGACCTGGCTGTAGTCCGGATGACGTAGCCGGCGGCTCGTGTTGAGCCGTTCTCGGGCGGCTGCGCGAGTGGCGTCGCGATCCTCGAAATAGAAGTCGCCGGTGGCCAGTCGGAGTTCGCCGAGCAAGCGCTCCAGCGAGGGCTCCTGATCCGCCGGCGTGCGAACCTGCACCAGCAGCAGGTGCCGGACATCCGCCGGCGCCTGCTGCTGAAGATAGCGGGCCGCCCAGTAGGCGCCGCTGCCGTGCCCCAGCAGGACGATGGTCGCGGCGTTCTGCTGGCGGGCGAAGGCCAGCGCGCTGTCGATACGTGCACGGATCCGCTCGGCCTGGCTGGGTGCGGCTGTTGCCGGTTCGGGCTCGGCAGCCGGCTCGCTTTCTTCGTCGAGCGGGGGCGCTGTTTCGGCCGGCAGATAGCCGGCTTCGCTCGGCGGGTCGTCCGGGCGATTTTTCGTTGCGTCGTCTGCTTCGCTATCCGCTGGTGGCGCGGATTCGGGCGCCGCTTCGGCTGCGCTCGTGCGACTGAACAGCGGCTCGTCGGCATCCGGCAGGCTCAGGCTGAGGGTGTGCCAGCCGGCATCCGGCAGGCGCCGGCGCAGCGGGCCGATGGCGCTCGGCCAGTCGGCATTCTCGCCGGTGTCAGGCAGCAGGATCACCAGGCCCTTGGGCTGGCCGTCGTTGGCGGGCAGGTGGAGCGCGACGAAACGTTCGTCGCCGGCCTGCAGCCGCACCGCCTGTTGTGGCAGCAGGCGCGCCAGCTCTTCGGCTTCCAGGGTGCTGCGCTCGGCCAGTGCCGGACGCAGGGCAACGGGCGCGGCGGGTGGTGTCTCGGGCTCGGTCGGCGTTGCGTTCTCTTCGGCCCAGGTGCCGAGTGGCACGAGCAGCGCCAGCGCGCCAACCAGCATCTTCAACGTCATCGATGGACTCCTTGGCAGATCGCCAGCCTAGCCGCCGCCGGCGTATCTGGCCAGACGTCGCCCCGCCCCGGGCCGGGCTCGGTTACACTAGCCGGCTCGTGTTTTACGCCGCCAGAGGTGCGTCATGCAGCCGTTCGCCATCGCCCCGTCCATCCTCTCCGCCGACTTCGCCCGCCTGGGCGAAGAGGTCGACAAGGTCCTCGCCGCCGGCGCGGATATCGTCCACTTCGACGTGATGGACAACCACTACGTGCCCAACCTGACCATCGGCCCGATGGTCTGCGCGGCACTGCGCAAGTACGGCATCGGCGCGCCGATCGACGTGCACCTGATGGTCAAGCCGGTGGACCGCATCATCGGCGACTTTCTCGAGGCCGGCGCCAGCTACATCACCTTCCATCCCGAGGCCTCCGAGCACATCGATCGCTCGCTGCAGCTGATCCGCGACGGCGGCGCCAAGGCCGGCCTGGTGTTCAACCCGGCGACGCCGCTGGACGTTCTGAAGTACGTCATGGACAAGGTCGACATGGTGCTGCTGATGAGCGTCAACCCGGGCTTCGGCGGGCAGAAATTCATTCCCGGCACCCTCGCCAAGCTGCGCGAGGCGCGCGCGCTGATCGACGCCAGCGGTCGCGACATCCGCCTGGAGATCGACGGTGGGGTGAACGCCGGGAACATCGGCGAGATCGCCGCGGCTGGCGCCGATACCTTCGTCGCTGGCTCGGCGATCTTCGGCCAGCCCGACTACAAGACGGTGATCGACAGCATGCGCAGCGAGCTGGCCCGGGTACGTCCATGACGGCGCTGGAGCGGCTGTTCGAGGGCGCTCTGCCGCGCCTGGTGATGTTCGACCTGGACGGCACGCTGATGGATTCCGTGCCGGACCTGGCCGCCGCCGTGGACAGCATGCTGCTGCAACTGGGGCGCGCGCCGGCCGGGATCGAGCGCGTGCGCGACTGGGTCGGCAACGGCTCGCGGGTCCTGGTACGCCGCGCCTTGGCCGGGCAGTACGAGCACGCCGGCGTCGACGAGGGCGAGACCGAGTTGGCGTTGGCGCTGTTCATGCAGGCCTACGCCGGCGGCCATGCCCTCACCCGCGTCTATCCGGGCGTGCGCGAATGCCTGGACTGGCTCGCTGCGCGGCAGGTGGGCCTGGCGGTGATTACCAACAAGCCGGCGCAGTTCGTCGCCCCGCTGCTCGTGGAAAAGGACCTGGGTGGCTATTTTGGCTGGCTGGTCGGGGGCGATACGCTGCCCCAGCAGAAGCCCGATCCGGCGGCGCTGTTCTGGGTGATGGACAAGGCCGGGGCCAGCGCGGCCGCGTCGTTGTTCATCGGCGACTCGCGCAACGACGTGCAGGCCGCGCACGCGGCCGGGGTGCGTTGTGTCGCGGTCAGCTATGGCTACAACCACGGCCGGCCGATCGCCGAGGAGGCGCCGGAACTGGTGCTGGATGACCTGCGTCTGCTGGTTGCTTCGGATTCGGGGCTGCGCTAGTGTGACCGGACTCTTTTTGCCCCGCCGAAGAGATCAGCTCGTGGTGATTACCCGCAAACAATGGATGAAAGTCATCAAGGCCCTGGCCCGCTGGCGCTGGCGCGCCTGACTTTTTCCTGCCGGCGCCGCCGGTACGTTTGCCCTTTTTTGTTCGTCCCCTCCTCAGACCACGAGGCTGACATGACCCGCGAAGAATTCCTGCGCCTGGCCGCTGAAGGCCATAACCGCATCCCGCTGTCGTTCGAAACGCTGGCCGATTTCGATACGCCGCTGTCGCTCTACCTGAAGCTGGCCGATGCGCCCAACACCTATCTGCTGGAGTCCGTGCAGGGCGGCGAGAAGTGGGGGCGCTACTCGATCATCGGCCTGCCGTGCCGCACCGTGCTGCGGGTGCATGACCACCAGGTGCGCGTCACGGTGGATGGCGTCGAGACGGAACGCTGCGAAGCCGACGATCCGCTGGCTTTCGTCGAGGCCTTCAAGCAGCGCTACCGCGTCGCCCCGGTGGCCGGGCTGCCGCGCTTCAACGGCGGGTTGGTGGGCTATTTCGGCTACGACAGCGTGCGCTACGTCGAGCGCAAGCTGGCCCACTGCCCCAATCCCGATCCGCTGGGCACGCCGGACATCCTGCTGATGGTCTCCGATGCGCTGGTGGTGTTCGACAACCTGGCCGGCAAGCTGCATTGCATCGTGCTGGTCGATCCCGCGGCGGAGAATGCCTACGAAGAAGGCCAGGCCTACCTGCGTCAGCTGCGCCAGCGCCTGCGGCAATCCATCACGCCGCGCCTGGGGCTGGATTTCGAGGCCGGGCCGGGGGCCGAGCCGGCCTTCCGTTCCAGTTTCAGCCATGCGGATTTCGAGCAGGCGGTGCGCCGTATCAAGGACTACATCCTCGCCGGCGACTGCATGCAGGTGGTTATCTCGCAGCGCATGTCCATCCCGTTCCGCGCGGCACCCATCGACCTCTACCGGGCGCTGCGCTGCTTCAACCCGACGCCCTACATGTACTTCTTCAATTTCGGCGATTTCCACGTAGTGGGCTCGTCGCCGGAGGTGCTGGTGCGGGTCGAGGACGGCCTGGTCACCGTACGGCCGATCGCCGGCACTCGCCCGCGTGGCGCCAGCGAAGAGGCCGACCTGGCGCTGGAGCAGGACCTGCTGTCGGACACCAAGGAACTGGCCGAACACCTGATGCTGATCGACCTGGGGCGCAACGACGTCGGCCGCGTGGCCGAGACCGGCTCGGTCAAGGTCACCGAGAAGATGGTCATCGAGCGCTATTCGAACGTCATGCATATCGTCTCCAACGTCACCGGCCAGTTGAAGGCGCCGCTGTCGGCCATGGATGCGCTGCGTGCGATCCTGCCGGCGGGCACCCTGTCCGGCGCACCGAAGATCCGCGCCATGGAGATCATCGACGAGCTGGAGCCGGTCAAGCGCGGCGTCTACGGCGGCGCCGTGGGTTACCTGGCCTGGAACGGCAACATGGACACCGCCATTGCCATCCGCACCGCGGTGATCAAGGACGGCGAGCTGCACGTGCAGGCCGGCGCCGGCATCGTCGCCGACTCGCAGCCGGCGCTCGAATGGGAAGAAACGCTGAACAAACGCCGCGCCATGTTTCGCGCGGTGGCCCTCGCCGAGCGCGACGAGCAGGAGAACTGATCATGCTGCTGATGCTGGATAACTACGATTCCTTCACCTACAACGTGGTGCAGTACCTCGGCGAGTTGGGCGCGGACGTCAAGGTGGTGCGTAACGACGAGCTCAGCGTGGCCGAGATCGAGGCGCTGCAGCCGGAGCGCATCGTGGTGTCGCCGGGCCCCTGCACGCCGAACGAGGCGGGCGTGTCGCTGGAGCTGATCCGCCATTTCGCCGGCAAGCTGCCGATCCTCGGCGTCTGCCTGGGCCACCAGAGCATCGGCCAGGCCTTCGGCGGCGATGTGGTGCGCGCGCGCCAGGTGATGCACGGCAAGACCAGTCCCGTGTTCCACCACGATCAGGGTGTGTTCGCCGGGCTGAACAATCCACTCACCGTCACCCGCTACCACTCGCTGGTGGTCAAGCGCGAAACCCTGCCCGACTGCCTGGAGATCACCGCCTGGACCCGTCTGGAAGATGGCTCGGTCGACGAGATCATGGGCCTGCGGCACAAGACGCTGAATGTCGAGGGCGTGCAGTTCCACCCCGAATCGATCCTCACCGAGCAGGGCCACGAGCTGTTCGCCAATTTTCTGAAGCAGACCGGAGGTGTGCGCTGATGGATATCAAGGAGGCCCTCAACCGCATCGTCGCCCAGCTGGACCTGACGACCGAAGAGATGCAGGCGGTCATGCGCCAGATCATGACCGGGCAGTGCACCGACGCCCAGGTCGGCGCCTTCCTCATGGGCATGCGCATGAAGAGCGAGACCATCGACGAGATTGTCGGTGCCGTGCAGGTGATGCGCGAGCTGGCCGAGCCGGTGCCGTTCGACACCGACAAGCTGGTCGACACCTGCGGGACCGGCGGCGACGGGATGAACATCTTCAATGTTTCCACCGCCGCGTCGTTCGTGGTGGCGGCGGCCGGCGGCAAGGTGGCCAAGCACGGCAACCGGGCGGTTTCCGGCAAGAGCGGTAGCGCCGACCTGCTCGAGGCGGCCGGAGTCTATCTGGCGCTGACGCCGCCGCAGGTGGCGCGCAGCGTCGATACCGTCGGGGTCGGCTTCATGTTCGCGCCGGCTCATCATGGCGCAATGAAGTTCGCCGCCGGGCCACGGCGCGAGCTGGGCCTGCGTACCCTGTTCAACATTCTCGGGCCGATGGCCAACCCGGCCGGGGTCAAGCATCAGGTGCTCGGCGTGTTCAGCAAGGCGCTGTGCCGGCCGATGGCCGAAGTGCTGGCGCGGCTGGGCAGCAAGCATGTGCTGGTGGTGCACGCGCAGGATGGGCTGGACGAGATCAGCCTGGCGGCGCCGACGTTCGTGGCGGAATTGAAAGACGGCGAAATCCGCGAATACAGCATTCAGCCGGAGGACTTCGGCATCAAGAGCCAGAGCCTGATCGGGCTCAACGTGGAGGATGCGCAGGGCTCGCTGGCGCTGATCCGCGATGCGCTGGGGCGGCGGCAGACCGAGAATGGCCAGAAGGCCGCCGAGATGATCGTGCTCAATGCCGGCGCCGCACTGTATGCCGCCGACGTGGCGGTGAGCCTCAAGCAAGGGGTCGAAATGGCGCATGACGCCCTGTGTACCGGCCTCGCCCGGGACAAGCTGGAAGAGCTGGTGTCATTCACCGCCGTGTTCAAGCAGGAGAGCCAGCAATGAGCGTGCCGACCGTGTTGGAGAAGATCATCGCGCGCAAGCGCGAGGAAGTAGCCGAGCGCCGCAGCCATGTCGGCCTGGCGGAGCTGGAGCAGCGCGCGGCCGTCGCCGACCCGCTGCGCGGCTTTGCCAAAGCGCTCGAGCAGCGCGTGCGCAGCAAGGAGGCGGCGGTGATCGCCGAGGTGAAGAAGGCTTCGCCGAGCAAGGGTGTGATCCGCGATCCCTTCCATCCGGCCGAGATCGCTGCCAGCTACGAGGCCGGCGGCGCCACCTGCCTGTCGGTGCTGACCGATATCGACTTCTTCCAGGGCGCCGACGCCTACCTGCAGCAGGCCCGGGCGGCCTGCTCGTTGCCGGTGATCCGCAAGGATTTCATGATCGACCCCTACCAGGTGGTCGAGGCGCGGGCGTTGGGCGCCGACTGCATCCTGCTGATCGTCGCCGCGCTGGACGATGCGCGTATGCACGAACTCGCCGCTGTGGCCAAGGAGCAGGGGCTGGACGTGCTGGTCGAGGTTCACGACGGTGACGAGCTGGAGCGGGCGCTGAGCCTGGATACGCCGCTGGTGGGCATCAACAATCGCAACCTGCATACCTTCGAGGTCAGCCTGGAAACCACTCTGGACCTGCTGCCGCGAATTCCGCAGGACCGCCTGGTGATAACCGAGAGCGGCATCCTCAATCGTGCCGATGTCGAGCTGATGGAGATCAACCAGGTCTACGCATTCCTGGTCGGTGAAGCCTTCATGCGTGCCGAGCAGCCAGGGGTGGAGTTGCAGCGGCTGTTCTTCCCCGAGCGCGCGCGCAGCCGCACCGTGGCGGCCGATCCGGAGTGACGGGGCCGCCGCTGCCTGCGCCTGCAGGCAGCGGTAGTCGGGGCGTTCAGCGTGTGCCGAACACCACCATGGTCTTGCCCTTGACGTAGACCAGGCCCTGGGACTCCAGGCTCTTGAGCACGCGGCCGACCATCTCGCGGGAGCAGCCGACGATGCGGCCGATCTCCTGGCGGGTGATCTTGATCTGCATGCCATCGGGATGGGTCATGGCATCCGGCTGCTTGCACAGGTCCAGCAACGTGCGGGCGACGCGGCCGGTGACATCGAGGAAGGCCAGGTCGCCGACCTTGCGCGTGGTGTTGCGCAGGCGCTCGGCCATCTGGCTGCCGAGGGCATAGAGGATGTCAGGGTCCTGTTGGGTCAGTTCGCGGAACTTCGCGTAGCTCAGCTCCGCGACTTCGCATTCGGTCTTGGCGCGCACCCAGGCGCTGCGTTCCTTTTCGGCGCCTTCCTTTTCGAAAAGTCCCATCTCCCCGAAGAAGTCGCCCGCGTTGAGGTAGGCGATGATCATTTCGCGCCCGTCATCGTCCTCGATGAGAATGGTGACCGAGCCTTTGACGATGAAGAACAAGGACTCGCAACGGTCGCCGGCATAGATGATCGTGCTTTTGGCGGTGTAGCGGCGCCTATGGCAATGCGCGAGCAACTTGTCGATGTTCTTTATCTTGGGCGTAAGTGTGATAGCTACCATGCTGTGGGTCCCGGATAAGTACTCAATTAAGGCTGATTCTTCTTATATGTCGCTTATGTCGCTGTCATTTAGCTGGCGTCAGCTTAACAGACGTAGGTAGACCGGCAACACGTTGCGACAATGGAAACGAGATGGTCAAGGGCACCTTTAGTCGCGTGTGCTGTCGTCGGCTATCCAGGCGCGCATGTTAAGCTATCGGCCCCGTTTTTATGGAGTTGGCGATGAAAGCGCGCATTCAATGGGTCGACGGCGCCATGTTCGTCGGCGAGTCGGGCAGCGGTCATGCGGTGGTGATGGATGGGCCACCTGAAAATGGTGGGCGCAACCTCGGCGTGCGGCCGATGGAAATGCTGCTCCTGGGGCTCGGCGGCTGCAGCAATTTCGATGTGGTGAGCATCCTGAAGAAGTCCCGCCAGGCGGTGGAAAGCTGTGAGGCTTTCGTTGAGGCGGAGCGCGCCAGCGAAGATCCCAAGGTGTTCACCCGGATTCACCTGCGCTTCGTGGTAAAAGGCCGCGGCCTGAAGGAGGCCCAGGTCAAGCGTGCGGTAGAACTGTCGGCGGAGAAGTACTGCTCGGCTTCGATCATGCTGGGCCGGGCCGGGGTCGAAATCACGCATGCGTACGAGATCGTCGAGCTCGGCTGACTCGCGTTCCCGCTCTTCTGCTTCGTGTGTCCGCGTTTACGTCCATAAGAGGTGGCGAACGCGGGTATCGACGCCACACGTTCTGCATAATGCGCGCCCCGATTTGCTCGGGTCGTTTCATTCAATCCGCAAAAACCATAAATCGCCGGTGCGAAGAGGTGTTTTCCGTCCTACGCAGGTGCCTCGGCATCTGACGGGCATGCTCATCACGCGGTAGTGCCGCAACAAGGGAGTGCTTCCCAATGGTGAAAAGCAAACTCAAGCTCCACGGGTTCAACAACCTGACCAAGACCTTGAGCTTCAACATTTATGACATCTGCTATGCCGAGACGCCTGAAGATCAACAGGCCTACGTGCAGTACATCGATGAAGAGTACGACGCCGAGCGGCTTACCCAGATTCTGACCGATGTTGTCGACATCATTGGTGCCAACATTCTGAACATTGCCCGCCAGGATTACGAGCCGCAAGGCGCCAGCGTGACGATCCTGATCTCCGAGCAGCCGGTGACGCCGACCGACAGCCAGATCGAGGAATCTCCGGGGCCGCTGCCGGAGACCATCCTGGCGCACCTCGACAAGAGCCATATCACGGTCCATACCTATCCGGAAATCCACCCGGTGGAGGGTATCGCCACCTTTCGCGTGGACATCGATGTGTCGACCTGCGGCGTGATTTCACCGTTGAAGGCACTCAACTATCTGATCCATCAGTTCGATTCGGATATCGTCACCGTGGATTACCGCGTGCGTGGCTTCACGCGCGATGTCGAGGGCAAGAAGCACTTCATCGATCATGCGATCAACTCGATCCAGAACTACCTTTCCGAAGACACCCGTTCGGCTTATCAGATGACCGACGTGAATGTGTATCAGGAGAATCTGTTCCACACCAAGATGCTGCTCAAGCACTTCGCGCTGGAGAACTACCTGTTCGGCGACGCGACCCGCAATCTTTCAGCGGAGCAGCGCAAGCAGGTCGAAGACCGCCTGCGCCACGAGATGCTGGAAATCTTCTACGCCCGCAACATGCCCGGGCAGGCGTAACGCGCCGTAAAGGAAAAAGGGCACTTCGGCGCCCTTTTTCCTTGGGTGCTGCTCGCCTCAGATCCGGTAGGTGGCCTTGGTCATCACCTTGGAAACCAGGCTCATGCCGAACTTGACCGGCGCCGGGAAGCGCAGGCCGCCAGCCTCCAGTGCGCTGGTGGCATGCTGTGCTTCGTCCTCGCGCATTTGCTGCAGGATCGCACGGGATTTCTCGTCGTTCGCCGGCAGCTGGCCCAGATGGTCGTCCAGATGCTTGCAGACCTGATCTTCGGTCGCGGCGACGAAGCCCAGGCTGATGCGGTCGCTGATCAGGCCTGCGGAAGCACCTATGCCGAACGATAGCCCGTAGAACAGGGGGTTGAGCACGCTGGTGTGGCTACCCAGTTGGCGGATCCGCTGCTCGCACCAGGCCAGGTGATCGACCTCCTCGTCGGCGGCCTGCTCCATGGCCTGGCGCACCTGCGGCAGCCGGGCGGTGAGGGCCTGGCCCTGGTACAGCGCCTGGGCACAGACCTCGCCGGTATGGTTGATGCGCATCAGGCCGGCGACATGGCGGGTTTCGCTGTCGTTGAGCTCGGCCTCGTTTTTCAGGACGGCGGGTGACGGCCGGGCCGGCTGCCCGCTGAACGGAAGCAGGGTTCGTAGCGCGGCATCGGCCTGCATCAGCAGGCGGTCGGCTGGGGAGTAATGGCGTTGGCTGGGCATATGTCCTCCGGGCAGGTCGGGAGCTGGCGAGTCGCGTCAACGGGCTCGCCATCAGCCTGGCGGCCAATGCATCTGGCGTTGACCGAGTACGTGCATGTGAATGTGGTAGACCGTCTGGCCGCCGAGGTCGTTGCAGTTCATCACCACCCGGAAGCCGTCCTGGCAGCCTTGCTCTTCGGCCAGGCGCTGGGCAGTGAAAAGAAGGTGCCCGGCCAGTATCTTGTCGTCGTCCTCGCTCAGGTCGTGCAGCGTGGCGATGTGCTTCTTCGGAATCACCAGAAAGTGTACGGGGGCCTGAGCGGCGATATCGTGGAAGGCGATAATCTGGTCGTCTTCGTAAAGCTTGCGCGCGGGAATGTCCCCGGCCACGATCTTGCAAAACAGACAGTCCATGGCGGTTCTCCGGGAGAGATCGGTCAGACAGTGTAACAGGGCGTCAGGGTGAGCCTGTACAGGGAGGTGGCGTGAAGAACGATATACATGATCTGGGCCTGGTCTTGGAGTCCCGGGTGAGGCTGGTGCTGGTCGAGTCGTGGGACGAGCAGCGAGTGCTGGAGACGCTGACCGGGCTTGCGGTCAGGCAGGGGCTCGGCTTCTACGTATGGTCCGTGACCGAGGGGCTGCGCCATCTGGCCTTCGGCGGCGAACTGCAGGGCGGCGAGCAAAGCTGCACCCCGGAAATCGCGCTCAAGCTGGTCAAGCACGACCCGGGGGCTAATCTCTATGTCTTCTGCGATTTGCACCCGTTTCTCGATGAGCCTCGGTTGGTCCGGCTGCTCAAGGAGATCGCCATGAGCGGAGCGCCGTCGGCGCCGACCGTGGTGCTGGTCTCCCATGCGCTCAAGCTGCCTGCGGAAGTGCAGCGGCATGCGGCGCGATTCAGCCTGTCGTTGCCAGCCGAGGAGGAACTGCTCGCCATCGTCCGTGACGAGGCGACCCGCTGGAGCGAGCGCAATCGCGGCGCGCGGGTGCGTACCGACAATCGAACCCTGCAGCAGGTGGTGAAGAATCTTCGCGGGCTGAGTCATGCGAGGCACGCGCCTTGGCGCGTAACGTGATCTGCGACGATGGAGCCATTACCCAGGAAGACCTTCCCGAGCTCAACCGCAGCAAGTTCCAGTTGCTGGATCTCGATGGCGTGCTTGGTTTCGAGTACGAAACGGCACGCTTCGCCGAGGTGGGTGGGCTGGCGCAATTCAAGCGCTGGCTGGCCGAGCGCCAGGGTGCCTTTCTGAGCGGGCAGGGTGATGATCTGCCGCGGGGGGTGATGCTGGTCGGGGTGCAGGGTGGGGGCAAGAGCCTGGCGGCCAAGGCTGTGGCGGGCCTGTGGGGGCTGCCGCTGCTACGGCTGGATTTCGCCTGCCTGTACAACAAGTACTTCGGCGAGACCGAGCGCAATCTGCGCGATGCGCTGAAACTGGCCGAGCAGATGGCGCCGTGCGTGCTGTGGATGGACGAGATCGAAAAGGGCCTGGCGACCGGCGACATGGATGGCGGGGTCAGTCAGCGAGTCCTGGGCACGCTGCTGACCTGGATGGCCGAACGTGCCGCGCCGGTGTTTCTGGTCGCCACCGCCAATGCGATCGAGCGTCTGCCGCCGGAGCTGCTGCGCAAGGGGCGTTTCGATGAGCTGTTCTTCGTCGACCTGCCGGACCTGGAAACCCGGGCGGAAATCTTCCGCATCCATCTCGCGCGCCGAGAATTGCGGGCCGAGGATTTCGGGCTGGCGGTGCTGGCCGAGGCCAGCGAAGGCTTCTCCGGCGCCGAGATCGAGCAGGTGGTGGTGAGTGCCGTCTACGCCGGGCAGGCCCGGCAGCGGCAGGTCGACCAGGCGATGCTGCTCGAGAGCATTCGGGCGACCTCGCCGCTCTCCGTGGTGATGGCTGAGGGCCTGGCCGCGCTCCGGCAGTGGGCCCATGGGCGCACGGTGCCGGCCGGTTAGGATAGCCCGGCCGGACGGCTAGAAGCCTGCGCCTTGGCGTAGGTGAACCAGTTCCGGTACGGTCAATGCCGCTACCAGGCCGCCGAGGACCGCGACCAGCCAGAGGGCTGCGAGGATCTTCACCGATCGGCTGTTGGGTGGCGGCGGTGAGCCGTAGCGATTGACTTGCCGATTGCCGGGCATCAGCAGCATGACGAGCGGAAAGAGGCTGCCTACGACTGGTACCAGATTCAGCAGGATCAGCCAGCCGGACCAGCCGAAGTCATGCAGGCGCTGCACGCCGATCTGCACGCTGACCACCAGCAGGCCGACGCCGATCAGGCCCATGCAGATCAGGCCGGCAGTGCTGGATATCGCCATGACGATCGCGGCAATGCCGAACAGGCCCATCGCCGCGGCCATGACTACCAATGACCAGCCCAGATAGCGCAGCCGGCCGATACGACCGGTGACGGAAAGAGGCCGGAGTTCGCCATAGGTGGGTAGCGCTTCGCCGATAGATGCCGACGGCGGTGCATAGGGTGAGGCCGGTGTGCTGAAGGCTTTGCTTGTCGCCGGGGCGTTGGCCGACAGCGCCTGGCGCGCCAGGTATTTCTCGATGATGATGCCGCAGGCCTGGCACTCGCTGGACTTGTCCTGGAGATGGCCGCACTTGGGGCATGTCATGCGTGCCATGGCCGATACGGCCGGCTGTGCAGCCTGCTCTTCTTCGGTTTGCACCAGGCTGAGTGGTACGCCGGGGTGTTCGGCTTCCTTGTATGCCTTGGCGCCGGCGCGCTGCAGAGCGCCGAGGTAGCGGTCGGCTTCAGCGCTGTTGAGTTTGCTCTTGAGGACCGCCGCCTGGCCGCCGAATAAGCGCTCGATCTTGCCGGCGTCGGTCTTGAACAGGTTCGCCAGATTGGCCTTCACGGTTTCCAGCGGCATCCCGGGGAGCAGTTCGCCATCGAAGACGATCTTGTAGTGAGCTTCTTGCATGCGGCATCCATGTCACAAGGAGTCGGAAGGCAAAGAGTAGAGGGCCTGGCCGGTCGAAACAAGAAGTGCCAGCCGGGCCTTCGAAGCGGGTAACGATTTCCTTGTCGACCCGCGGGAAAAAACGGCGTTGATCCGATTCTCAGAACGGTTTGACCACCACGAGGATCACGATCGCCAGCAGGAAAAGAACCGGAATCTCGTTGAACCAGCGGTAGAACACATGACTGCGGGTATTGTCGTCGCGGGCGAAGCGTTTGAGCTGGGCACCGCACATGTGGTGATAGCCGATCAGCAGGAGGACGAGGGCCAGCTTGGCATGCAGCCAGCCGCCGGTGCTGAACAGGCCAGGGTTGACCAGGATCATCCAGATGCCGAACACCAGCGTGGCGATCATCGACGGCAGCATGATGCCGCGATAAAGCTTGCGTTCCATGATCTTGAAGCGCTCCCGGCTGGGCTGGTCCTCGCTCATCGCGTGATAGACGAACAGGCGTGGCAGATAGAACAGGCCGGCGAACCAGCAGACGACGGCAATGATGTGCAGCGCTTTGAGCCAGAGGTAGAGCATCGATTGAATCCTTGGTCGGCAAATGCGTCGATAGTAGTGGCAGTCGAGGCGCAGGTCATCCTGGCGGTTGGCCCACGATCAAAGCGGCTTTATCATCGGCGTCTTTACGGGTTCAGTTGAGGGCAGGTCATGGTCAAGGTCGGTATCGTCGGCGGCACGGGCTACACCGGGGTCGAATTGCTGCGTCTGCTGGCCCAGCATCCCCAGGCCGAAGTGGCGGTGATCACCTCGCGTTCCGAGAACGGGGTGAAGGTCACCGACATGTACCCGAACCTGCGCGGTCACTATGACGATCTCGCCTTCAGCGTGCCTGACGTGGCCACGCTGGGCGGCTGCGACGTGGTCTTCTTCGCCACCCCGCATGGCGTCGCCCATGCGCTGGCCGGCGAACTGCTGGCTGCCAGCACGCGGGTGATCGACCTGTCTGCCGATTTTCGCCTGCAGGATGCCGAGGAGTGGGCGAAGTGGTATGGGCAGGCGCACGGTGCTCCCGAACTGCTTCCGGAGGCGGTCTACGGGTTGCCTGAAGTCAATCGCGAACAAATCCGCAAGGCTCGGCTGATCGCCGTTCCCGGTTGCTACCCCACGGCGACCCAGCTGGGGTTTCTGCCATTGCTGGAAAGCGGTCTGGCCGATGCTTCGCGGCTGATCGCCGACTGCAAATCGGGTGTCAGCGGCGCCGGGCGGGCGGCCAAGCTTGGCTCGCTGTTCACCGAGGCCGGCGAAAGCATGATGGCTTATGCGGTGAAGGGGCATCGGCACCTGCCGGAAATCAGCCAGGGACTGCGGCGTGCCGCCAAGGGTGAGGTGGGGCTGACCTTCGTCCCGCACCTGACGCCGATGATCCGTGGTATCCATGCCACCCTGTACGCCACGGTTACCGATACTTCCGTCGATTTGCAGCGCCTGTACGAGCAGCGCTATGCCAACGAGCCTTTCGTCGACGTGATGCCCGCTGGAAGCCATCCGGAGACGCGCAGCGTGCGGGGGGCCAACGTCTGCCGTATTGCGGTGCACCGCCCTCAAGGCGGGGAACTGGTCGTCGTGCTCTCGGTGATCGACAATCTGGTGAAAGGCGCGTCCGGCCAGGCCATCCAGAATATGAATATCCTGCTGGGGCTGGACGAGCGGCTGGGGCTTGGCAACGTGGCGCTGCTGCCCTGAGGGGGGCGCTTGTGTTTGCAGGCCGGGACGACCACTGCTTTGCTGAAGTGGTCGAGCCCTTATGGTGAATAGTTGACCAGTTTTGTCAGGAAAGCCGATAATGCATCGTCAAAGCAGTAGGGCGTTTCACGCCAGGAGAACCCAATGAGTGTCGAATCCTTCACGCCCACCGCCATCCAGTTCAGTCAGGGGGCTGCGAGCAAGGTGAAGAATCTGGTCGATGAGGAAGGCAACCCGCGTTTGAAGCTGCGCGTCTTCGTCACGGGTGGCGGTTGCTCGGGGTTCCAGTACGGCTTCACCTTCGATGAGGATGTGGCGGACGACGATACGGTCATCGAGCGAGAGGGGGTGAGCCTGGTCGTCGATCCCATGAGCTACCAGTACCTGGCGGGTGCCGAGGTTGATTACCAGGAGGGCCTGGAGGGTTCTCGTTTCGTCATCAAGAATCCGAATGCGACAACGACCTGCGGTTGCGGACAGTCGTTTTCCATCTAACGCCCGTCAATTCGCATGCGCCGTGCCTTGCACGGCGTTTTTTTTAGAGGTCAGGCAGGGTAGATGGCCCCGAGGATTCGGCTGCCGCGAGCGCCGGTAACGGCAGGGCGATTGGCTGGAATGCCTTCGAGGCAACAATGGGCGAGCCAGGCGAAAGCCATTGCCTCCACCCAGTCCGGAGGAACGCCGTGGCGGTCGGTGCTGCTGACTTCGCAGGACGGGAGCAAGGCCTGCAGGCGTCGCATCAATGCGCTGTTATGCGCGCCGCCGCCACACACCAGCAGTGCCTGGGTCTGCGGTTGAGCTTCGAGGAGTGCGTTGCTGATGGTTTTGGCCGTCAACTCCAGCAATGTCGCTTGCACATCCTCCGGGCGCAACCCGCTGTGACGGGCCAGATGAGCGTCGAGCCATGGCAGGTTGAATAGCTCGCGCCCCGTGCTCTTTGGTCCGCGTGTAGCGAAGAAGTCTTCGCCGAGCAGCGCCGCCAGTAAGTCCTGGTCGATCGTGCCGCTTGCCGCCCATTCTCCGTTCCGGTCAAACGGGAGATTCTTTTCGCGCTGGATCCAGGCGTCCATGAGCACGTTACCGGGGCCGCAGTCAAAGCCACGCGAGGGCGTACTGGGCGATAGAAGGCTGAGGTTGCTGAATCCGCCAATATTAAGGACCGCACGAACCTGTTGATGGCAGCCAAATGCGGATTCGTGAAAGGCGGGCACCAATGGCGCGCCTTGGCCTCCGGCGGCTACATCGCGGCGGCGAAAATCGCTGATGACGGTAATGCCGGTCAGTTCTGCCAATAGCGCCGGATTGCCGATCTGGATGGTGAATCCCCGGTGTGGCTCGTGTCGCACGGTCTGTCCGTGACTGCCAATGGCCCGCACCGCTTGAGGTGATAGCTGCTGTTCACTGAGCAGCCGCTGAATACTGTCGGCGGCCAGTTCGGCCCAGCGCTGCTCGGTGATGGCTGCACGAGCGAGTTCATCGTTTCCCGAGGAGCATAGCGCCAGCAGCTCGTGACGAAGCTGGGCAGGCATCGGCTGGAACAGTGTCGCCAGCAATCGGGTGCAGGGGCCTTGCTCGATGAGCGCGATGTCCAGGCCATCCAGGCTGGTGCCCGACATCACTCCCAGATAGAGCGCCATGTTTACTGCTGGCTGAGTGCAAGCATGGTGGCTTTTTCTTCATCCATGCGCGCCATCAAGGGCTGGCTCAGCTGAAGAAAGCGCTGCTTCTCGTTCTTGGCAATCGGGTCAGCCATAGGGAGCTTGAGTCCCAGGGGATCGACATGCACACCGTCGACCTGGAATTCGTAGTGCAGGTGTGGCCCGGTGGATAGCCCGGTAGTGCCGATATAACCGATGATCTGGCCCTGCTTTACTGCAGAACCATTGCGTACACCTTTCGCAAAACCCTGCATGTGTGCATAGAGGGTGCGGTAGCGCTGACCATGCTGGATGATCACGGTATTGCCGTAGCCGCCCTTGCGGCCCGCGAGCAGGACCTTGCCATCGCCAGCACTCTTGATCGGCGTTCCGCGGGGGGCTGCATAGTCGACGCCTTTGTGCGCGCGGATCTTGTTCAGGATCGGATGCTTGCGTCCGTTGGAAAAGCGTGAGCTGATCCTGGCGAAGTCTACCGGCGTCCGGATGAACGCCTTGCGCATGCTGGTACCGTCGGCATTGTAATAGCTGGTGGCGCCATCCTTGTTGGTGTAGCGAACGGCGGAATACGTCTTGCCGCGATTGGTGAATCGCGCTGCGAGAATGTTGCCGGTTCCGACGCGCCGGCCTTCGACGGTCTTCTCTTCATAAATGACTTCGAAGCTGTCGCCTCTGCGAATGTCCAGCGCGAAGTCGATGTCGTAACCGAAGACGTTGGCCAGGTCCATCGTCAGGTTATGGCTGAGGCCGGCGCGCTTCGCGGCGAGGAACAGGCTGCTGTCGATTTCGCCATGAGCATAGACAGGGGTGGTCTCCGGCTTGATCTGTTCCTTCTTGAATGCGTAGCCGTCTGTGGTCTTCTCGAGCTGCAGGCTTTCCAGGCTGTTGAGTTTACTGCGCAGGCTGGCCAGTTCTCCTTGGTCGGTAAGCTGGAACTCCAGGGTCTGGCCGATCTTCAGGTGAGAGAATTGCTTGGCATCCTTGCTGCTTGCCAGCACTGCATGGACTTCCGACGACGGGAGGCCCACCTTTGCAAATACCGTCGATAGCGTATCTCCATTGGCTACCACGACGGTCTTCGATAGAGCATCGATCTCGGCTTCCTTCGCCTCGGCAATGGCTTCTTCCGGAGTGCGTTGATCGTTGGTCTCGGCGTTGCTCCCGGTCGCGCCGGTGCGTGCGAAAGGGGAATCCTCGGAGGCGCTCGAATTGCTATCGGGTGCGCTGAAGATCTGTTCCGATGCCGACTCGAGCTTCAGGTCGATAAAGGTCTTCTTAGCTTCGACTTCGCGTGAGGGAAATACGAGGAGAGCCAGGCTCAGCAGCGCGGCTACACCACTGGCAGCCAGAAGATGGCTTTTGGGGTAGTTCGGAGCTTTTGATTTGGAGTGCATCATTAGGCTTCTGGCGTTTTGGCACGGAAATAACTGTCTAAAATATAAGCAAACCCTAGCGGAGGCAACCCTCGAAATGGCTCATCTGCCGGCCGGTTGCAGGCATGTGGTTTGTAAATGGCCGGCGATCTTGTAATGTTGTCGCCCTTAATATTTTCGGTACGGGACTTGCCATGAAGTCGGTTGAAGAGCAGTTGTCGGTGATCAAGCGGGGCGCTGATGAAGTGCTCGTCGAGTCCGAATTGATCGCCAAGCTGAAGCGGGGCCAGTCTTTGCGTGTCAAGGCGGGGTTCGATCCTACCGCTCCCGACCTTCATTTGGGCCATACCGTGCTCATCAACAAGATGCGCCAGCTTCAGGATCTGGGGCATCAGGTGATCTTCCTTATAGGGGATTTCACGGGGATGATTGGTGATCCAAGTGGCAAAAGTGCTACCAGGCCTCCCCTGACGCGTGACCAGGTACTCGAGAATGCCGAGACCTACAAGGCCCAGGTGTTCAAGATTCTCGATCCGGCAAAGACCGAGGTGGCGTTCAATTCGACCTGGATGGACAAGCTCACGCCGGCCGACTTCATCCGGCTCGCCTCGCAATACACCGTTGCGCGCATGCTCGAGCGCGATGATTTCAGCAAGCGCTACTCCAGTAACCAGCCGATCGCCATTCACGAGTTCCTTTATCCGCTGGTCCAAGGATATGACTCGGTGGCGCTCAAGGCCGATATCGAGCTTGGTGGCACCGATCAGAAGTTCAACCTGCTGATGGGGCGTGAGCTGCAGCGAGCGTACGGGCAGGAATCTCAGTGCGTGATTACGATGCCGCTTCTTGAAGGCCTTGATGGTGTCAAGAAGATGTCCAAGTCCCTCGGCAACTACGTCGGCATCCAGGAGGCGCCTGGTGTCATGTATAGCAAGCTGGTGTCGATACCCGATGCGCTGATGTGGCGCTACTTCGAGCTGCTCAGCTTCCGCTCCGTCGAGGAGATCAATGCATTTCGTGTTGACGTCGCACATGGTGCGAATCCGCGTGATATCAAGATCAAGCTGGCTGAAGAAATCGTTGCGCGCTTCCATGGCGAGGAGGCGGCGGCAGCTGCGCATCGCTCGGCTGGTAATCGAATGAAGGATGGCGAGCTGCCGGAAGATTTGCCGGAAGTCGAACTGGTGTCCGATCAGGACATGCCAATCGCATCCGTCCTTAATAAGGCGGGGCTCGTTAAAAATGCCGCCATGGCACGCGACCTGCTGGGGGCTGGGAGTGTGCGGGTGGATGGTCAGGTCGTCGATCGCGGCTTTGTATTCCGCTGCGGGGTGAGTCATGTCTGTCAAGCGGGCAAGAAGGCATTCGCGCGTATTTCCCTGAAGTTGG